>JBILNU010000035.1:0-15493 GCA_044374815.1 Flavobacterium sp. | reverse complement strand
TGATTTATTTCCATTTCTATTTAGGGGCATTTTATTGAGTTGTAAAAATACAACTTTTCAAATCATAAATCCGAATTCGATAATCTAAACTCAAAAATAAAATCGAATCTTTTGCGGTTAACATTTCTTTCAATCGGTTGTTATTACTAAAAAAAAGTTACGCCAATTAGAATATGTAATCAACCATTCTTCCATTTATGAACAAAGACATCCAATTTATTGAGTTTCCAATATCCATAAAAATTTCACCTTATATAAATTTTTGAAAACAGTAAAACTGCCAATTTCATCAAATAATTTTTGTTCAAAAACAGTATTATAATGGAAGTCAGAAGTTCCTTTATCTATTTATTAACGAAAGCCTTTTCGTATATTTCGATCCATTGTTGGGGGGAGATTTTTGATAATAATTCACCTATCATTTCTAACGGAATTGCGTCTACCTTTTTGAAACGAATGCACCCTTTACCCATATCTAGTTTGGCGTTGCTGTATTTTGGGTATTCATCAACAATCCATTTATACAAATCACTATCAGCATAAATAGCCATGTGATATATGTTTATGGAATTTTTTTGGGAAGCAATATTAAAAAAAGGCAAGGGTAAATTAGGTGAGCAATGATAACCTTTCGGATATAATTCATGCGGTACCACATAACCAAGCATTCCATAGGAAATTACTTCTTTAAACCCTTTTGGAAGATTTTTAAGTGCAATTTCTCGAAGTTTTTGAACTGCAATTTTTCTATCTTCTGGCAATTCTGCTATGTATTCATCTGGGGTTTTTGCTTCCGATTTCATATTTTAGGGTATTATTTATGAAAAACAAAAGTACTGATAATTTTTTTTAATAGATTTACAAAATAATTATCATTCGTTTCAATTATTTATACTATTTATTTATGAAGAAGTTTAATTTTTTAGCTTTAATCGCTGTAGCTATTTTGGGATTTAGTTTTTCAACTTTAGCTCAAAATAAACAAGATGATGTTGTTAAATACATCAATTCAATTACCTCGGATGAGTTAAAAACACATTTAACCATCGTAGCTTCCGATAATATGGAAGGAAGAGAAACTGGAAGTGAAGGTCAAAAAAGAGCTGGTAGATATTTAATCGAACAATATCAAAAAGAAGGGATCCCATTTCCAAAAGGAGCTACCAGTTATTACCAAAAAGTCCCAGCTGATTTTATGAATAAAGATTCGGGTGAAAACCTACCAGATTCTGAGAATATATGGGCGTTTATTGAAGGTTCTGAAAAACCAAATGAAATTGTAGTGGTTTCGGCACATTACGATCATGTTGGAGTTAAGAATGGAGAAGTATATAACGGTGCTGATGATGATGGATCGGGAACTGTTGCTTTATTAGAAATTGCTCAAGCATTTCAAAAAGCAAAAAAAGAAGGATACGGTCCAAAACGTTCTATTTTAATTCTTCATGTAACTGGTGAAGAGCACGGATTGTATGGTTCTAGTTATTATTCTCAAAATCCTTTATTTCCAATCGCTAATACCGTTGCCGATGTAAATATTGACATGGTTGGAAGAAGAGATGAACTTCACAAGGACAGTAACAATTATATATACTTAATTGGTTCTGATTATTTGTCTACTGATTTATATAAAATATGTGAAGATGTAAATTCTAAATATGTGCACTTAAACTTAGATTATAAATTCAATGATCGTAAAGATCCAAATCGTTTTTATTACCGTTCTGATCATTATAATTTTGCAAAATACGGAATTCCGGTTGTATTTTTATTTAACGGAGTGCACGAAGATTACCACCAAGCAACTGATGAAGTAAGTAAAATTGAATTTGATGCTTTATCAAAAAGAACTCAATTGGGTTTTTCAATAGCTTGGGAAATTGCCAATCGAGAGGATAGAATAGTTGTTGATAAAGACGGTAAATAATTTCTATCAAATAATAAAAAAAACCGCAATTAAATTGCGGTTTTTTTTATTAAGGTTTACTTGATTTGGTTTTAGTTTTTGATTTTTCAAGTTCTTTTTTTGTTTTTTCTAATTCCTCTCGAGCTTTAATCATCTCTTCTTTGGCCTTGATCATTTCTTCTTTAGCTTTTTCCATTTTTGAGTTGGAATCAGAATCGGTATCAATCTTAATTTTTATTTTATCCATTTGCTTTTTGAATTCATCCAACCCTTTTTGGTCTCTAAAATCAAATTCATTGGATTTAGAGTTCTCATTAGAAAAATCAAAATGCTCCACTTTTGTATTACTTTTTATTTTTTCGAGTTCTTCCTCAGTGTAATCATCGCCACCTTTAATGATTTTTCCATCTTCAATCACAATTGGTTTTTTACCCTCTTTTTGTATTTCTACCCTCGACTTTGATTGGCTATAAATTTCTGCTTCGTTTGGAAAACTAAAACTAAATGATTGAGCTTTTCCATTTCCTTGTTGGAATTGTTTTATTAATTCTTGTGGATTTGAAAAGTCAAACATTGCATCGGCACCAACTATCCCGTAATTATTTTGAGATGGATTTCCAAAGCCAATTTCTTCTCCGTTTTTGTAAAAAACTATGGTGTTTATTGGATTTTGATTGTTATACTCCAAACTTCCTTTATTTCCTTTTCGGTCACTATAATCAACATGAATTCCAGTAATTTCGTCTTTACTATTTCGTTTTACATCCGAATATTTTATGGTTATTCCTTTTTCTGACAATGCTTTGCAATCGTCTTTCATTTCCTGCTCTGGAGTATCTTTTTTCCAAGTCATGATGATGTCGTCTTTATGAATATCGTTACTAGATAAAGAGAATTTATCTGTTTGAGCAAAAGAAATGAAGGAAAACAAAAGTGCAATTATTGTATAGTTCCAAATAGCTATATTTTTTTTCATCGAAATGTTAGTTTATAATTTGATAAATTGATAATTACTCAAAGCAAAATTAGAGAGAGATTTTTTTGAATAAAGAATGTTTTACAAATTTTTAACGTATTTAACTTATTTTAAGAAATCGCACTACTTTTGTTTAATAAAAAATAGTAATTGAAGACCTACAATAAAACTAATTTCCACAAGCACACTTTCTGTATTTTTAAAGAAGTTGATGCCACTGCTATTAAGGATTTGAAATTAAATTACCATAGTAAGTCGGGTAGTAGTTATTTTTTTACAGATAAGGGTGTGTATCGTTATTCCAACCACTGGGGAAGAGCTGCCAATTGTAAATGGAGATTAATTCCTAATGAAACAACTACAGAAAGAACAAAAGTTGGCTATGCCAATTGGAGTGATTTTTATCCGGATAATGATATAGAAAAACTGTATTTTATAGAAGTAGATTATTCATCCAAAACAGTTTATTTCAATCACTTTAAAAACAATTCATATACTTTGGATAAATTACTTCGAACTTCCGCTGAAACGGCTAAAATAATCAAACAAATTCGAATTTTATTTGAAGAAACAGCTTGGGCTAAGTATTTAAAAGCAAATTCGATAGAGGCTCTTCGAAAAGAAATTATTGAGAAATTAATATCTACCAACCGTACTTTACAGGAAATAAAAAGAGATTATTTATGAATTAATTTTTCTTGATTCACCAAGCGAATAGTCCAAACTCCCAGCACAAAAGCAATAACACCAAGTGTACCCATAAAAGCCCAATTGGCTTTGTATCCAAAATGGTCAATTATACCCATCCCAACCTTGGCACTTAATATATGTGCCAAACTGTAACTCATAGTAAATATTGCCATGTAGCGTCCTTCATGACCCTTAGGCGCTCGACTCATTGCAAATGAATTGGAAAATGGAAATACAAACATTTCAGCAAATGTCATGAATAACATCATGATTATTAATATTCCAACCCAAATATTTAGTAACAGTAAAAACAGGCTTATTCCCATAAGTAAACAGCCTAATGTTACCATTTTGACTTTAGAAATTTGGTTTCGTTCAACATAACCTACAATTGGCATTTCCAAAAAGAAAATCAATACCCCGTTCATAGTTAATAATAGCCCGGTTTGAAATTCAGTTAAATCAAATTGTTCTTTATGGTATAACGGAATGGTTGTGAAAAGTTGAAAAAATAATATCCCCGAAATCAAGCAACTTACCAAAAAGATCCAAAATGGTTTGTCTTTAAAAACTGATTCCCTATTTGCTTCAAGGCTTTGTTTTTCTTCTTTAGAGATTAGCAGTCCTTTTTTCTCTTTTACTTTAATCCAAAAAATGAGTATGGCTAAAATACAGGTTATTCCATCAACCCAAAACAATCCTTTATAGCCAATATTCATGATAATCAATCCTCCAAGTGCAGGACCTGCCGCAAAACCCAAGTTTATGGCAAGTCGAACCAAAGTTAAGGCACGGGTTCTATTTTCGGGTTTTGCGTAAACATTAAGTGAAACGAACATTGCCGGTCGAAACATGTCTGCAATACTCATAAGCAAGAACATGGCTACACAAAGTCCAAAGAAACTAGTGATGGATTGCATTAAAAAAAATCCCAAACCAGAGGTTAGTAAACTAAATATCATGATTCTATAAAAACCTATTTTATCTGATAATTTTCCACCAAGCCATGATCCAAGCATCGATCCAACACCAAAGCTTACCATAATCCAGCCTACCTGACTATATGAAAAATGAAGGTTTTCTTTTAAATATTTTGATAAAAACGGCAATACCATCGTGCCGGCGCGATTAATGAAAGTTATAAGTGTAAGAATCCAAATCTCTCGTGAGAATCCTTTAAAATTGTTTAAATAACTTTGAATTGCTTTTTTTATCATGTAGAATTTCTGAGTTGCAAATCTACAAAGTAATATTGGGTTTTTAAGGACTTTTTGACTTTAGACTTTCAAACTTTTAGATTAAATTTGCACCATGCAATTTTTCAATTTACATACCCATAAATTTTCAAATAACCCCAATATTTTAGAATTGGTGAACCAATATCCTTGGGAATTTGATGCTGCAATTCCGAATTATTCTATTGGAATCCATCCCTGGCATATTCAAGAAAATCGATTAGAAAGTGATTTAAAAATTATTGAAGAAAAACTTCAATTAAAAGAATGTTTAGCATTAGGAGAGTGTGGATTGGATAAACGAATTGAAATTCCAATGGAATTTCAAATTGAGTTGTTTGAAAAACAAATTCAACTTGCAGAGAAATACCAAAAACCGTTGGTTTTACATTTGGTTGCAGCTTTTGATGAATTGATTGCAATCAAAAAAAGAATGAAAATTACTGTTCCTGTAATCATTCATGGATTTTCAAAAAATCAACAAGTTGCTAAGCAATTAATTGATAATGGTTTTTATCTTTCGTTTGGAAAATATTTATTGCGCAACCCCGAATTAGAGACTGTTTTTCAATCGATACCCGACGATAAGTTTTTTCTTGAAACCGATACCATGGAAGAAACTTTGGATGAAGTTTATAACTTAGCAGCAAAATATAAAAACATAAATCTACCAGATTTGAAAGAAATAATTAATTCCAATTTTAATTTCGTTTTCAATAAATCTAATAATCTAATTAGTCTAACTAATCAAATAATCTAATTAATGGCAAAGTGGCAAGAAAGAGCTGAATTATTATTCAAAGCAGAAGGATTACAAAATCTTAAAAATTCTAAGGTATTAATTGTTGGTGTAGGAGGAGTAGGGTCTTTTGCAGCCGAGTTTTTAGCTCGTGCAGGAGTTGGATACTTAACCATTGTAGACGGCGATGTGGTAGATGTAACCAATATTAATCGTCAATTACCTGCTTTACATTCTACTGTTGGATTGTCTAAAATTGAGGTTGTTGGTAGCCGATTGATGGATATTAACCCCGAATTGAATTTGACTAAGGTGCAAGAATTTCTTTCGCCGGAGCGAGCATTTGAAATTGTAAACAGCGATTACGATTATGTTTTAGATTGTATTGATAGCGTCACTCCAAAACTCAATTTGATTATTGGCGCCAAGCGAAATAGAGTAAAAATCATCTCTTCCATGGGAGCGGGAGGTAAGATGGAGGCATCCAAAGTTAAGGTTGCAGACATTACCAATACGGTGAATTGTATGTTTGCCAAAACTATTCGCAGAAGATTAAAAGAACATAAAATAGATAAGTTAAAAGTGGTTTTTTCTTCCGAAATTCAAGATGAAACAAGTTTGAAAATGACTGACGGAAGTAATTATAAAAAATCATTTTACGGAACCAATAGCTACATGCCTGGGCTATTTGGATTACATATGGCTGAAACTGTTATTCGATATTTGCTAAAAAAGAGTAATTAGTTTAGTGAAAATAACAATATTACAATAAACCCAATACCCAGCACCCAAATGATACAAACCGTAATCTTCGATATGGATGGCGTAATTGTTGATACCGAACCGGTACATCATTATGCCTATAACCAACATTTTAAGCAATTAAATATTGAGGTTACACCAGAAATGTATGCTACTTTTACTGGAAATTCTACCAAGAATACCTACGAAAAACTGAAATCACATTTTGAAATTGCAGAAACTGTTCCTGATTTAGTTGAAGCCAAACGCAATTTGTTTAACGATGCTTTTGATAGTAAAGAAGATTTGTGTTTAATTGATGGAGTAGAAGATTTAATTAAAGAATTATATCACAACGGCATGCAACTTGTTTTGGCCTCTTCATCAGCTAATGTTACTATTGATCGCGTTTTTAGAAGATTTGGTTTACATCAATATTTTACACATTTAGTTTCGGGGGAAGATTTTCCTAATTCAAAGCCGCATCCTGCTATTTTTGAACATGCAGCTAAATTATCTCAAACTTCTGTAGAAAATTGTATTGTAATTGAAGACAGTACCAACGGAATTCTTGCAGCCAAAGCAGCCGGAATTTATTGTATAGGATACGATAGTATTAATACAAAATTGCAAGATTACTCCAAAGCAGATAAAGTGATTAAAGATTTCTCTGAATTGAATTTCGAAATAATAAAAAATAATAAAATCTAGAAGTTTTATTGATTGGCCATTCTTTTTAGGATTGCCCATTGCTTTAAAGCCGTTCTAGCTTCTACCGCTGGATATCCAAGCATAGTTTTACCAGCCTCAACATCTCCGGTTACACCAGATCCTGCACCAATAGTTACACCATCACCTAAAGTGGTGTGGTCTTTAATAGAAGCGCTTCCGCCAATAATTACTCCGTTTCCTAAAGTAACTGATCCTGCAAGGCCGCTATTTCCTGCCATAATACAGAACTTCCCTAAAACGCTGTTGTGGCCAATTTGAACTAAATTATCAATTTTGCAACCATCTCCTAAAATAGTTGAACTAAATTTACCTCGGTCAACAGAAGAGTTGGCGCCAATTTCTACATAATTTCCAATTACTACATTTCCAATTTGTGGGATTTTAGCCAATCCTTTTTCTGGGCAAGGTCTAAAACCAAAACCGTCCGCTCCAATGGTGCAATTTGGATGCAAAATACAATGCGCACCCACATGACAACGCTCCCTAACCACAGCTCCTGACCAAATAGTGGTATGATTTCCAATAGTGCATTCATCTAAAATGGTAACGTTTGGATAAATAGTTACATTTTCTCCCAAAACTACATTCGGACCGATATAAGCATTGGCTCCAATTCTAGTTCCGGCTCCAATTTTTGCGGAAGCATCAACCACTGCAGTAGGATGGATGTCGGTGGCAAATTGCGGAGGCTCAGGTGCAAATAATTCTAAGACTAAAGACATTGCCAAATCGGCATTTTTCACTTTAATAAAAGCTTTGTTTTCACCAGGTTCTATAGAAATATCTTCATTAACAATGGCAGCACAAGCCTTGGAGTTTTGCCAAAATTTTTCGTATTTTTTATTTCCAATAAAGGAAATTTCGGTTTCTTTCGCTAATCCCAATTGCTCTGGAGCAGTAATTGAATGTGAGGTGTTTCCTACAATAGTACCTTTTACGACATTGTTTATGTCTTCAATAGAATAGTTTCTCATTAGATTTGGGGAATTAATGTTTTTCAAATTAAATGAATTGTTTTTAGAAATCGATAAATTTTAGGTAAAATTTTCACATTAATTATAGAAATAAAAAAAGCATTGATTTCTCAATGCTTTAATTTTATAGAGTGCTTATTTTATTTCAAACCCGCAATACTTTGCTCAATCGTTGCAATTTTCGCCAGGGCATCTGCTTGTTTTTTGCGTTCCATTTCTAAAACTTTTTCAGGTGCTCCATTCACAAATTTTTCATTTGATAATTTAGCTTCAACCGATTTTAAAAAGCCTTTTGTATAATTTAGCTCTTCCGTAAGTTTTGCTATTTCGGCCTCTACATCAATGTTTCCAGTTATTGGGATGAAATATTCATTTGATTTTACTCGATACGACAAAGCACCTTCCACTTTATCAGAAACATATTCTAACGAAGTAACATTTCCTAATTTGCATATTACCGAATCAAAATAAGTATTTGATTTTTCATTGTTCACCACTTTCAAATCAATGGCGTCTTTGAACGGAATGTTTTTATCTTTTCTGATCGTTCTAATTCCAGAGATTACATCAATTGTGAAATCAAAATCGGAAATTAACTTTTCATCATATGATTTTGCTTTTGGCCATTCCGAAATGATTAAAGCTTGATTTGGAGTTCTATCTGTAATATGCTGCCAAATTTCTTCAGTTAAAAACGGCATAAACGGATGTAATAATTTTAAGTTATTTTCCAACATTTCAATTGCCTTTTCAAAGGTTACTTGATCAATAGGTTGTTGGTAAGCGGGTTTAATCATTTCTAAGAACCACGAACAAAAATCATCCCAAACCAATTTGTAGATGGCCATTAATGCATCGGAAATTCGGTATTTATCAAAGTTTTCTTCTATCTCAGTAAGAGTTCTTTGTAATTTGGTTTCGTACCATTCGATAGCCACTTTAGATGATTCTGGCTGTGGAATAGTGTTCGACACTTCCCAACCTTTAATTAATTTGAAGGCATTCCATATTTTGTTAGAAAATGCTTTTCCTTGGTTGCATAATTCTTCATCAAACATGATGTCGTTTCCTGCTGAGGCACTTAATAGTAAACCCACACGAACACCATCGGCACCAAATTTTTCTATTAATTCTAATGGTTCTGGAGAATTACCCAGCGATTTCGACATCTTACGGCGTTGTTTGTCTCGAACCAATCCGGTTAAATACACATTCGAAAATGGTTTTTCACCAGCATATTCATAACCTGCAATAATCATTCTGGCTACCCAAAAGAATAAAATATCCGGACCTGTTACTAAATCGTTGGTAGGGTAGTAGTATTTGAATTCTTCATTTTCTGGATTTAAGACACCTCCAAAAACGGCCATTGGCCATAGCCAAGAAGAAAACCAAGTATCTAACGCATCTTCATCTTGCTTTAGATCGGATGTTTGAAGTTGGGAGTTGGATGTTTTAGCTTTAGCTAATTCCAATGCTTTTTCAATAGTTTCGGCAACTACAAAATCTTCTTTTCCATCGCCATAATAGTAGGCTGGAATTTGTTGTCCCCACCATAATTGACGCGATATATTCCAATCGCGAATGTTTTCTAACCAATGTTTGTAGGTGTTGTTAAAACGATTTGGATATAATTTTATCTCTTGTGTTTCTAAAACCGATTTAATAGCAGGTTTCACCAATTCTTCCATGCTTAAAAACCATTGGTCTGAAAGACGAGGTTCGATTACAGCTTTGGTTCTTTCGGAAGTTCCTACTTTATTTAAATGCGTTTCAGTTTTTGCTAGTGCTCCTGTTGCTTCTAATTCTTTTGCGATTTCTTCTCTAACAACAAAGCGGTCTTTTCCTTGATAATGCAATCCAAATGAATTTAGAGTAGCATCATCATTGAAAATGTCAATAATTTCTAATTGGTGTTTTTCACCTAGCGTTTTATCGTTCATGTCGTGAGCAGGAGTCACTTTTAAACATCCGGTACCAAACTCTACATCTACATATTCATCTTCAATAATTGGAATTACGCGTCCGCAAATAGGAACAATTGCTTTCTTTCCTTTTAGATGAGTGAAACGTTCGTCATTTGGATTGATGCAAATTGCAGTATCTCCAAATATCGTTTCAGGTCGGGTAGTGGCAACAGTTAAAAACTCGTTTGAACCTTCAATTTTATATTTTAAGAAATATAGTTTTCCTTGTTGTTCTTCGTAAATTACCTCTTCATCAGAAAGGGTAGTTTTTGCTTCAGGATCCCAGTTTACCATTCGGTAGCCGCGGTAAATTAATCCTTTATTGTATAAATCAACAAATGAATGAATTACGGATGCAGACATGTCTGGATCCATGGTGAATTTAGTTCGATCCCAATCGCAGGAACAACCTAATTGTTTTAGTTGTTCTAGAATAGTTCCACCATATTTGTTGGTCCAATCCCAAGCATGTTTTAGGAACTTTTCACGCGTTAATTCGTTTTTATTGATTCCTTCGCTTTTAAGTTTGGCAACAACTTTTGCTTCGGTTGCAATAGAGGCATGGTCTGTTCCTGGCACCCAACACGCATTGAATCCTTTTAAACGTGCACGACGAATTAGAACATCTTGAATGGTATTGTTAAGCATGTGTCCCATGTGTAAAACTCCAGTTACATTTGGTGGAGGAATTACTATAGTATAGGGAGTTCTATGATCTGGCTTGGAAGAAAAATAATTATTTTTCATCCAGTAGTCATACCATTTTTGTTCTACTTCTTTGGCGTTAAATTGCGCAGGAATTGCCATATTTATTATTCTGTATTTGATTTATTAATTTTACAAAAGGAAAACCAAGATTATTAATTAGCCCTGATAGAAGTGGAAATACTTATTTTCAAGTATTGAAACGAATAGCAGGAATTTTATTTGTTAGTAAAGCCCAATCATTCGCTCCAAAAACCAACAAAACAATTTGGTATGTTATTTGTAAATATATCTGCAAAAGTAAGTAATAACTACTTTTATAAAAAATTAAGATTTAAAATTTTGCTTTTTAATTTAAAGTGGTAATTTTACTAAACCAAAACAATTAAATTTTATACTTATGAAAAAGATATTCGTGGTTGCTTTTATGATTGCAAATAGTTTTGTTTTTGCACAAACCGGTGCAAAAATTGTATTTAAAGATAAGGATAATACTATTGATTATGGTACAGTTTCTAAGGATACTGATGATGGGGTTCGAAAATTTGAATTTACAAATACAGGTGATCAACCGTTGATTATTAAAAATGTGCAATCTACTTGCGGATGTACGGTTCCGAGTAAGCCTACAGGTGAGATTTTGCCAGGAAAATCGGAAGTAATTATAGTGAAATACAATATGAATCCGGGTCCAATTAGAAAAACAATTACTGTTGAAACGAATGCAGTAAATGTAGAAGGAGGGATGGTTGCTTTGAAAATTAAAGGAGAAGTAATTGTAAAACCGGAAGTGAATTTGCTTGAAAAGAAAAAAGCAGGTCCGATGCAATAAACCAATAAGAAATAAAAAAGGTCTGATTTTTCAGACCTTTTTTATTTGCTATTACTCCGATATTACTGGCTTTGCTTTGATTACGAAATACAAACCAATTAATATAAATGGGATGCTGAGCCACTGGCCTGTAGAGAAAATGGTGTTGTCACCAAATCCGCCTTGACTTTCTTTTACATATTCAACTACAAAACGAACACTCCACAATAATATCAAGAAAAGTCCAAATAAAAATCCTTGTTTTTGCGCTGTTTTTGTTTTCCAATATAAGAATAAAAGTAGGAAGAATACAAAAATATAGCAGAACGATTCATAAAGCTGGGCTGCATGTTTTAAAGGAACTTGCATTAACAAATTACTGTATTGCGGATCGTGTGCAATTGCATTATAAGCAGCATCGGGATCGCTGATTCCTGTTTTATTTACGGCATCTTGCTGAGAGAAATAGTCGCGAATGAATTTAATTCCGAAAGTGGTATTGTTGGTTACTTTTCCAACAATTTCTGAATTGAAGAAATTACCAATTCTTACAAAAATAGCACCGCAAGCAACCGAAATTACGACTCTATCTAAAACCCATAAAATAGGACGCTTTATGATATTTTTACTGTAAAAATACATTACAATTATTATTGAAATAGCAGCGCCATGGCTGGCTAATCCCGCAAAACCGGTGAATTTAAACTCGGGTTCGAATTTAAACGGTAAAATAATCTCCAATAAATGATTTCTAAAATATTCCCAATCATAGAAAAACACATGACCTAAACGAGCTCCAAGGAGTGTTGCAAGAACGGTCCAAACAAAAAGTGAATCTAATTTTTCGAGAGATTCTTTTTCATTCAGAAATATTTTTTTCATGATGTACCAGCCTAAAGCGAAGGCGATGACAAACATTAAACTGTAAAATCGTAAAAAAAGTGGTCCTAAGTGTATACCTTCAGCTGGATTCCAAATCATGGTTTTTAATTATTTTTTTCAAAAATAGTAATAATAAATAGATCCTATTTTAATTATAAGTTAATTGTGCTTGCATTTTTTCTCGGGTACCGGATCATAGCCTGATTTTCCCCAAGGGTTGCAGCTCAATACTCTTTTTATTCCCAAATAGGAACCTGTAAATATCCCGTGAATTTTTAGAGCTTCCGCAAAATAAGATGAGCAACTAGGTTCGTATCTACAGGAAGCCGGAGTAAAAGGAGAAATAGCTTGTTTGTAAAAATAAATTAATCCCAATAGGGGAGCAATTGCTATTTTATTGATACTTTTCATAGTAGTTAGAAACTATATGAAGTTCCGTCTTTAGCGTCTTTTAACTGAATGTTTAATGCTAATAATTTGTCTCTAATTTCATCAGATAACGCCCAATTTTTATTTTCTCTGGCTGTTTTTCGCATATCTATAAGCATCTCAATAACCCCTTCTAATTTTTGGGTTGTATTGTTAGAAGCTTTTTCATTTTTAATACCCAAAATTTCAAAAGTGAATGTTTCTAAAGTAGTTTTTAATTCAGCCAAATCAGAGGCTGAAATTGTCTCTCTTTTGTCATTTAAAACATTAACAAATCGAACGCCTTCAAATAAATTTGCAATTAAAATTGGGGTGTTGAAATCATCGTTCATTGCATCATAACAATTTTGTTTCCATGTTGTTATGTCAACCGATGAAGTTTCGCTCGGAGTAATTTCATTGCATAGTTGAATGCCTTCCATTAATCGTGTAAATCCTTTTTCGCTCGCAATCATGGCTTCGTTTGAAATGTCTAAAACGCTTCGATAATGCGCTTGCAGGAAACAAAAACGAACGGTATTTGCATCAAATTCTTTCTCAAAAAATTGATTTCCTCCTTCAATTAATTCCATTGGTAGGATATAGTTTCCGGTAGATTTACTCATTCGCAATCCGTTCATGGTGAGCATGTTGGTATGCATCCAATAATTTACCGGTGAAGTACCGTTACATGCCTTTCCTTGAGCAATTTCGCATTCATGGTGCGGAAATTTTAAATCCATTCCACCACCATGAATATCAAATTTTTCTCCTAAATATTTGGTGCTCATTGCAGTACATTCAAGGTGCCAACCAGGAAATCCCTCTCCCCAAGGTGAATTCCATCTCATGATGTGAGCAGGAGAAGCGTTTTTCCAAAGCGCAAAATCCTGTGGATTTTTCTTTTCATTTTGGCCGTCTAAATCTCGTGTATTTGAGAGTAGCTCTTCTACATTACGATTATTTAATTCACCATAATTCATGCCTCTTTTATTGTATTCCAACACGTCAAAATAAACCGATCCTTGACTTACATAGGCAAATCCGTCATTGATTAATTTTTGCGTTAATTCAATTTGCTCTAGAATATGTCCGGTAGCTGTTGGCTCAATAGTGGGTGGAGCAAAGTTGAAATGATCTAATACTTTATGAAAATCAACGGTATATTTTTGAACCACTTCCATGGGTTCTAATTTTTCAAGTCGGGATTGTTTTACAAAACGATCGTTTTCAATGTTTCCATCATCGGTAAGGTGACCTGCATCGGTTATATTACGGACATAACGAACTTTGTAATCTAAATGCTTTAGGTATCTAAAAATAACATCAAAACTCATAAAAGTCCTAACATTTCCCAAGTGTACATTGCTGTAAACAGTAGGTCCACAAACATACATCCCAACAGCACCCTCATTTATGGGGTTAAAGGTTTCTTTTTCTCCAGATAGGGTATTGTATATTTTAAGGTTTTGATTTTTAAATAGTGGCATAGTATTCTAATTAAAACGAGGTGTCTAGTTTTATATATTCTAAAAATTCTTTTCTTACGGCTTCTTCTTTAAATTTCCCTCCAAATTCAGAAGTTACCGTGCTGCTTTCAATATCTCTAATTCCACGAGAATTCACGCATAAATGTTTTGCATCTATGATGCAAGCCACATTTTCAGTATTCAGAACTTTTTGCAATTCTCTAACAATTTGAATGGTTAAACGTTCTTGTACTTGTGGTCTTTTAGCAAAATAATCAACAATTCGATTCATTTTAGAAAGTCCTACAACTGTTCCGTTTGAAATGTAGGCGACGTGGGCTCTTCCAACAATAGGTAGCAAGTGGTGTTCGCAAGTAGAATATAAAGTAATGTTTTTTTCTACAAGCATTTCATTGTACTTGTATTTGTTTTCAAAAGTGGATGAACTTGGTTTTTTATTTGGATTTAATCCACCAAAAATTTCTTTTACAAATAGTTTTGCAACGCGTTCAGGAGTTTTTCTT
This sequence comes from Flavobacterium sp., assembly GCA_044374815.1. Classification (GTDB taxonomy): domain Bacteria; phylum Bacteroidota; class Bacteroidia; order Flavobacteriales; family Flavobacteriaceae; genus Flavobacterium. Next base: position 734 of record JBILNU010000035.1, on the reverse strand, counting down.
AAACTATCATCGGTAAGGTCCATTCCAAGTGTAGAAAGGATATTTTCTACATTTTTTTTAATGCTTTCAATTTTCTCATCTTCTGTTTTTTCAAACGCATCTTTTCTAAGGGGAGTTTGCTCGTTTGTGCCAATATGGTTGTTTCCTAATTCGTCGGTTAAATCTTCTTGATTACTCATTTTTTTTGATGATAAATTAAAATGTAAAGTAAATGCAAAGATAAATATTATAAAATTATTAATACATAAGATTTAAAATTTTTAAAAATTGAACTAATTGAGTTATTTTTTGGTTAAATTTATGTATATTTCGCTCCTTAAAATTAAATTTCAAAATGAGAAAAAATTTACTATTTTCATTATTAAGTCTTTTGTTTATTAATACATTATCTGCTCAAAATTTATTAACTAACGGTAATTTTGAGCTAGGAAATACTGGTTTTACAACTGATTACCAGTACTTTGCTAATGCTCCATTACCAAATGGTCAACAAAAGGCATATGGAATTGTGAATGCTCCAAATATTTGGTTTTCCTCTTTTAGTTCATGTACAGATCGTACTAGTGGTTCTGGAAAAATGATGGTAATTGATGGTTCCTCAACCAATGGAGGTAACGATAAATTTTGGTCACAAACAATTTCCACTACTACAAATCAAAATTATACTTTTAGTTATTGGGTTCAAACAGTTGCAACGCCAAATCCTGCTGTGATTGCTGTAAAAATTAATGGAG
>JBILNU010000003.1:0-46444 GCA_044374815.1 Flavobacterium sp. | reverse complement strand
CTAAACTCGGAAGCGTATCCGATTGAATGGCACCCTTATTTACATCACCAAAGTTGTGAGCAAAAATGATATAATCTAAAGTTTCTGGATCAATTTTGGCATCAGTAATTGCTTTTTCAGCAGCAACAAATGCAATTTCAGATGTTGTTAAATCATCTGCTGCATATTTTCGCTCTTGAATTCCCGTAATTCCGTAAAATTTCTCAGTAATCACATCGTTAGTTAATCCAAAATTACTTCCGTCTTCATTTAAGAAAACATGATTTGAAAAATCCTTATTTTTTACAGTTACGGTAGGAATATAACTTCCAGATCCAGTGATTTTTATATTCATTATTTTAATATTATGATAACGAATTTATTAATAATTAATTAAACTTTTCAATACAAACTCAAAAACATTGAATTATTATTAATTGTTTAAATAATTGATTGATTAATTAATAATATTACAATTTTCCCTCTTTTTCTTTTGCAATTTTAATTTGCATAATGGTTGATAAATTATGCGCTTGGTTTTTCATTCGTTCACAATTAATCCCTTGATAATTTTCGTCGATGGCAGCTTCAAAATGATGCAACCAAATTTCAAATAACTCTTTTGATAAATAGGATTTTGAATTAACATCCAAATGTATTTGAGTCAGGTTGTTAAAATAACCCCCTGTTCCTAAAATGGATTGCGACCAAAAACTGACCAATATTGGTAAGTGTTCCTCAAGTTTAATTTTTACCACATCGGTGAAAATATAACTGATGGCTTCATCGGCTAATAGTTTTTTGTAAAACTCATCTACAACTATATATAAATCGTCTTGGTTTTGAATATCATTCATTTGAAATAATTATTTATACAAATTTACTTAATTTAGATAGTGATAATCTTGATTTACATCCTAATTTATAAAAAAAAGGTTCCAATATTTATTGAAACCTTTTTTTAATGCCTCGCGCTTCTAACTTCGCGCTTTATCTACATATACGCTTCAATAGGAGCGCAGCTACAAACTAAGTTTCGATCGCCATAAGCATCGTCTACACGACGAACACTTGGCCAGAATTTATTTTCAGCAATATACTCTAATGGATATGCTGCTTGTTCTCTGGTGTATGGGAAATTCCAAACATCAGCTGTTAACATTGCTTGGGTATGCGGTGCGTTGTGCAGTATATTGTTGTGATCTTCTGCAGTTGCTTTTTCAATTTCTTTTCTTATTGAAATCATGGCATCACAAAAACGATCCAATTCTGCTAAATCTTCGCTTTCTGTTGGTTCAATCATCAAAGTTCCAGCAACAGGGAAAGATACCGTTGGCGCATGGAAACCATAATCCATTAATCGTTTTGCAATATCAGTAACTTCAATTCCTTGTTGTTTGAATGCACGGCAATCTAAGATCATTTCGTGAGCCGCTCTTCCCATTTCACCCGAGTACAATACAGGATAATGATCTTCCAAACGCGCTTTCATGTAATTGGCATTCAAAATAGCATATTTGGTAGCATTGGTTAATCCTTCAGATCCTAACATTGAAATGTATCCGTATGAAATTAAGCAAACTAACGCCGAACCAAATGGCGCAGCAGAAATAGCCGTAATTGCTTGATCTCCTCCTGTAGGAATTATTGGATTGGTTGGTAAAAACGGAACTAATTTTTCGTTTACACAAATTGGTCCCACTCCAGGTCCTCCACCACCGTGAGGAATTGCAAAGGTTTTGTGTAAGTTTAAGTGGCATACATCGGCACCAATGGTAGCCGGATTAGTTAATCCAACTTGGGCATTCATGTTGGCCCCATCCATATAAACCAAACCTCCATTTTCATGAATAAGATCGGTGATTTCGATGATGGTGCTTTCAAAAACTCCATGTGTAGATGGGTAAGTAACCATTAAGGCAGATAAATTGTCTTTGTGCTCAATAGCTCTAGCTCTTAAATCTTCTACATCAATATTTCCTTCTGGGGTTGTTTTAGTAACAATAATTTCCATTCCTGCCATGGCAGCCGAAGCCGGATTGGTTCCGTGTGCCGATGAAGGAATTAAACAAATGTTTCTGTGGTGATCTCCACGTGATAAATGGTATGCACGAATAGCCATCAAACCTGCATATTCTCCTTGTGCTCCCGAATTCGGTTGTAATGTAGTTCCTGCAAAACCTGTAACCACATTCAATTGGTGTTCAAGTTTTTTAAGTAGGATTTGATAACCTTCTGCTTGTTCAATTGGAGCAAATGGGTGAATGCTATTCCAATTTGCCATAGATAAAGGCAACATTTCCGCAGCAGCATTCAATTTCATTGTACAAGATCCTAATGAAATCATCGAATGATTTAAGGATAAATCTTTACGCTCTAATTTTTTAATGTAACGCATTAATTGCGACTCCGAATGATGATTGTTGAAAACAGCATGCGTTAAAAAAGTAGAAGTTCTAGCCAATGAAGCTGGATAATTAGTTGTAGAAGTTAATTCACTAATTGTAGATGCTTCTTTATTTAATGCTTCCGCAAATAGGGAAATAATTTGATTTAAGTCTTTTAAAGAAGTGGTTTCATTTAATGAAATAGAAATGGTTTCGCTATCTACATAAAAGAAATTCACTTCGTGTTTTTCAGCTACAGCTTTAACTTTTGAAGCATCGACTTTAACTAAAAGTGTGTCAAAAAAAGAGGTGTTTGTTTGGTAAACTCCTAATTTATTTAAGGCATCCGCCAAAGTTACCGCCGAAGCATGAACTTTATTTGCAATATATTTCAATCCTTTTGGACCATGAAATACGGCATACATTCCTGCCATTACAGCCAATAATACTTGTGCAGTACAAATATTGGAAGTTGCTTTTTCTCTTTTGATATGTTGTTCTCTGGTTCCCAATGCCATTCTTAAAGCACGATTACCGTTTGTATCAATGGTTACCCCAATGATTCTTCCTGGCATAGAACGCTTGTATTCTTCTTTGGTTGCAAAATAGGCTGCATGTGGACCTCCATAACCCATAGGTATTCCGAAGCGTTGTGAAGTTCCAACTACTACATCGGCACCCATTTCTCCTGGAGGTGTTAAGGTGGTTAAGGATAAGATATCGGCAGCAACAGCTACTTTAATTTCGGCAGTATGTGCTTTAGCAATAAATCCAGCATAATCATTAACCTGTCCGTATTTTCCTGGATATTGTAAAATGGCTCCAAAATATTCCGCAGAGAAATCGAAAGTTTCATGATTTCCAATTACTAATTCAATTCCTTTTGGAGTTGAACGCGTTTGCAATACCGAGATGGTTTGTGGTAACACTTCTTCTGAAACGAAGAATTTCACCACATTATTTTTCTTTTGATCTCTTGTTCTAACATCAAATAATAGCGCCATCGCTTCTGCAGCAGCAGTTCCCTCATCTAATAAGGAAGCATTGGCAATTTCCATTCCGGTTAATTCAATGATCGTCGTTTGGTAGTTCAAAATTGCTTCTAATCTCCCTTGCGCAATTTCTGCTTGATACGGTGTATAAGCAGTGTACCACCCTGGGTTTTCAAAAACATTTCTTTGAATTACAGCCGGAACTATAGTTGGGTGGTATCCTAAACCTATGTATGATTTAAATACTTTGTTCTTTTTTCCTAATTCTTGAATGTGACTTAAATATTCATATTCGGTCATTGGCGTATCTAAATTCAATTCCTTTTTTAATCGAATGTTCTCAGGAACTGTTTCAGAAATTAATTGATCTAAGTTTTCTACCCCAATGGTTTTAAACATGTGTTGTAGGTCACTTTCACGAGGACCTATGTGGCGTAAAGCAAATGCGTCTGTTTTCATTTATTAGAAATAAAGATAAGTTTGTGTTGTGTTGTAAGAACCAAAAAAACAGTTCTTGTTTGAGCAAACAAAAGTAATTATTAAACTTCTATTTTATCATTAAACAAGTTGTAATATTTTGAGAATTTTTCAACCAAAAAGGGGTCTTATTAACAGATTGACTATTTTTGAATCATGAAATTTTTGCATAAGCTTTTTGTTTTTTACACCCTTTCTTCCATTCATGTTGGTTTTGCCGTTTTTTCTTTGGTAAAAATCACAGAAATAACGGCTAAATTACATCCCATTCCTTTTTTTTCTGCTTGTGTTTTTTTTGCAACAATTTTGAGTTATAATTTTTTGAAATACATGAAGGTTTTTTGGAAAGGAAATTATCATTCGGCAAAGTATTATTCGATTTTAGGAGTTTCAATATTGGCTCTAAGTGGTTTCTTTTATTTTTTTAGTAATCTGCCTAAAGCCTTTCAATTGGACCTGTTTTTTTCTGGAATATTGGTTTTACTTTATACATTTTTGCGAAATTTAGGTTGGTTGAAATTATTTTTTGTGAGTGCAGTGGTAACCTATATTTCTGTTGGTATTCCGTATTTAAATTCGCATTTTTCCAATCTAGATTTTCTGATTAACGGAATTCAAAGATTCCTTATTTTATCTAGTTTATTAATACCATTTGAAATAATAGACAGTCCTTTTGATCCAATTTCGTTGCAAACAATTCCACAGAAATTCGGAATAAATAAATCCAAGTTATTCGGAATGTTATTGGTGATTCCGTTCATGATTTTGGAATATATAAAAAGCAGTTCCTCTATAATTTCCGTATTTATTGGATTAATTACGGTTGTTTTAATTCACTTTTCATCCACACACCGAAATAAGTATTACACATCTTTTTGGGTAGAAAGTGTGCCGATTTTTTGGTTGATATTACTTTTAATTTGGCAATAAAAAAACCGAAGTATTAACTTCGGCTTATTATTAAAAGTCTAATTAGTCTAAAAATCTAAGAAGTCTACACCAATCCTGCACGTTTCAATAATGCATCGGCATTGGGCTCCTGACCTCTAAATCGTTTATACAATTCCATAGGTAATTCAGTGCCGCCTTTAGAAAGTACATTTTCTTTGAATTTGGTTGCTACTTCTTTGTTAAAAATTCCTTTTTCTTGGAAATAAGCAAAGGCATCAGCATCCAAAACTTCCGCCCATTTGTAACTGTAATATCCTGAAGAGTAGCCTCCTTGAAAGATATGTGAAAAAGAAACACTCATACAATTTTCGGCAACATCGGGAAATAATGAGGCGGTATCCATGGCTTGTTTTTCAAATGCTTTTATATCAGCAATTTCTTGATTTACAGCGTGGTAGGTCATGTCTAAAATTCCGAAACTCAATTGGCGTAGCGTGGCAAGTCCTTCTAAAAAGCTGGCACTTTCTTTGATTTTTTCTACATACTCTTGCGGAATGATTTCTCCGGTTTCATAGTGATTTGCAAATAGCGCCAAAGCTTCTGGCTCATAACACCAATTTTCCATCACCTGACTTGGTAATTCTACAAAGTCCCAATACACCGAAGTTCCCGACAAACTCGGATAAGTGGTATTCGCCAACATTCCATGTAAAGCGTGACCAAATTCATGAAATAAAGTAGTTACTTCATTAAAGGTTAATAAGGAAGGTTTGGTCTCGGTAGGTGGAGTGAAATTACAAACGATAGAAACATGCGGTCTATTATTAATTCCATTTTTTATGGCTTGCGATTTATACGAAGTCATCCATGCGCCATTACGTTTTCCTTTTCTTGGAAAAAAATCGGTGTAAAAAACAGCAACCAGATTATTTTTTTCATCCAAAACCTCAAAAGTTTGCACTTCTTCATGGTATTTATCGATTTCAAAAACTTCTTTGAAGGTAATTCCAAATAATTTTTCAGCGATGGTAAACGCGCCCTGTAATACCTTTTCTAATTGAAAATAGGGTTTTAGGATTTCGTCATCCAAACTGAATAATTTTTGTTTTAACTTCTCCGAATAATAAGCGCTATCCCATTTTTCTAGATTTTCAATTCCGTCTAACTCTTTTGCAAAAGCGGTTAATTGAGCAAATTCTTTTTGTGCAGCAGGCTTCGCTTTTTGCAATAAATCATTCAAAAAAGTTTTTACTTTTTCTGGATTTTGAGCCATTCTCTCTTCCAAAACAAAATGCGAATGCGAGTCGTAGCCTAATAATTTGGCTCTTTTGTGGCGTAAAGAAACGATTCGTTTTACATTTTCTTTATTATCAAATTCGTTGTCTTGAAATGCTTTTTTACCAGCAGCTATAGCCAATTCTTTTCGTAATTCACGATTTTCAACATAAGTGACAAAAGGTAAATAACTTGGAAAATCTAGTGTGAAAATCCAACCTTCTAATTCTTTAGATTTAGCTAACGATCGCGCCATTTCTTTAGCTCCTTCTGGTAGGCCCTTTAAATCAGCTTCATTGGTTATGTGAAGTTGGTAGTTATTGGTTTCAGCCAATACGTTTTCCCCGAAGGTTAATTTTAATTTGGCTAATTCGGTGTCTATTTCTCTTAAAACTAATTTATCGGCTTCATTTAGCAGCGCTCCATTTCTAGAAAATCCTTTGAATTTTTTGTCTAAAAGTGTAGTTTGTTCTGGAGTTAGGGTAAGCGAATCTTTTTGATCGTAAACGGCTTTAACACGTTTGAATAAATTTTCATTTAAAGCCACATCGTTGCTAAATTCGGTTAATAAAGGCGAAACTTCTTGTGCTATTTTTTGCATTTCGTCACAAGTTTCTGCCGAATTTAAATTAAAGAATATAGAAGACAATCGATCCAATTGTTCTCCCGAAAAATCTAAAGCAACAATCGTATTTTCAAATGTAGGGGCCTCATGATTATTGGCGATTGCATCAATTTCTGCCCTTGCAGAAGCAATATTTTCAATAAAAGCAGGAGCATAATCTTCTAATTTTATTTGCGAAAAAGGGGCGGTATTGTGTTTGGTTTGAAAAGGTGTTGTTAAAATTTTCATTAGTTGAAAAAAGTCAATTATAAGTTATAGTTGTTGCTATGAGGGCCGAATTAGCCCTGATAGAAGTGAAAATCCTTTGCATGTAATGCAAAGATTGTAACGAATAGCAGGAAATAGCTTCTAAAACTATTTTTTTAATCCGTTTGAAGCTTTATTTACGGCTTCTTTAAGGCTTTCCTTGTAGAAAATAATTTTATCTAAAACACATTTGTCGTGACTTCCGATAATTTGAGCGGCAAGAATTCCGGCATTTTTTGCTCCGTTAAGTGCAACCGTTGCCACAGGAACGCCGCCTGGCATTTGTAAAATAGATAAAACCGAATCCCAACCATCAATAGAATTGCTCGAATTTACAGGAACGCCAATTACAGGCAGTGGTGACATAGAAGCTACCATTCCCGGAAGATGCGCCGCGCCACCGGCACCTGCAATAATTACTGAAATTCCGCGGGTGTGGGCATTTTTGCTGAAATCAAAAAGTTTTTCGGGTGTTCTGTGTGCCGAAACGATGTCTACTTCGGTTTCGATGTCAAATCCTTTTAAGATGTCGATGGCTTCTTGCATCACGGGCATATCGGAGATGCTTCCCATTATTATGGCTACTTTCATAATTCTATTTTGAATTCCTAATTTATAATAATTTAACTAATTACTCGAATACTATTCTTAACCTCTTCAGCAATTTTTCTTGCTTCTGCCATGTCTTCATTTACAATGGTTACATGTCCCATTTTTCGGAAAGGTCTTGTTTCTCTTTTGCCATAAATGTGAGGCGTAACCCCGTCAATGGCCATTATTTTTTCAATATTTTGATAAGTCACTGGGCCTGAAAATCCTTCTGCACCGACCAAATTTACCATAATTCCGGCAACTTTACTAGCGGTATTTCCTAAAGGTAGGTTTAATATGGCGCGTAAATGATTTTCGAATTGCGAAGTATAACTGGCTTCAATGGTATGGTGCCCCGAATTGTGAGGCCTTGGCGCCACTTCGTTAACTAAAATCTCATCGTTTTGAGTTTGAAACATTTCCACAGCCAAAAGACCAACATGATTAAACGCTTCCGAAACTTTTAAAGCAACTTCTTGTGCTTTTTGAGTGACAGCAGTATCAATTCGGGCAGGGCAAATTACATATTCTACTTGGTTGGCTTCGGGATGAAATTCCATTTCCACCACAGGGTAGGTGCTAATTTCTCCAGATGCAGAACGCGCTACAATTACGGCCAATTCATTTTTAAACGGCACCATTTCTTCGGCAATACATTCTACATTTGGTAAATGATCTAAATCGGAAACGGTACGAACTACTTTAACTCCGTTGCCATCGTATCCAAATTGGGTGCATTTCCAAACAAACGGTAAAGAAATAGTTCCAATTACGGCTTTTAGGTTTTCAAGATTTGAAAATCGGGTATGATTGGAAGTCGGAATACCATTTGCAACATAAAAATCTTTTTGAACTCCTTTATTCTGAATTAAACGCAACGTTTTTGGAGAAGGATACACCGGCAAACCTTCGGTTTCCAACTTGTCTAAAGCGTCTAGATTTACATTTTCGATTTCAATGGTTAAAAGGTTTACTTTTTTGCCAAATTCATAAACGGCATCAAAATTCATTAAATCTCCGGTGAAAAATTGGGAAGCACCAAATTGGCTTGGTGCGTCTTTACTTGGGTCTAAAATGTAGGTTTGAATGTCAAATTTTCTAGCCTCAGCAAGTAGCATTTTGCCTAACTGACCGCCGCCGAGAATTCCAAGTTTAAAATCGGAAGAAAAGTAGTTCATTTGTGTTGTGTTTGCGCAAAGATAATCATTTGAAAATTATTTCAATCGCTTCAATATATCTTTCACTGCAAAACAATATCCGGGCGATTGATTGTGTAAATCTCTAGAAAGCACTGATTTTAATTCCTCATTCACCCAACTGTACTTTTTTCCAAGTTCGAACAAAGCCCGCATGGAGTAGGCTGCTGTTGCTGCTAAATCCACATCAATTAAATGATCAAGGCAGGTTTCAATAATTTTTTCTTCCTGATTTTCGGTTAAGGTTACTTTTTTGCTTTTGGTTAAAAACAAACAAATTTTAGAGGTTGGGCGAATGGCCGGATTGACTTTAAAATGAGGTAATGCTTCGCAAAATTTATCTATGAATGGAACGAATAATTCAAGGCGTTCTTCGCAAATTAATTCTAAAATCCAACACGCTTTGTGGTGGTTCTTGTCCATAGTATTACAGGCTATTTCAACTAAATCACTTAAATAATTTGGGTTAGTAAAAATGAAGTCTTTATTGTCATCTCTGCTTTTTCTATGGGCGGTGCTTTTGGCTATCTGATTGTAAAATTCTGCATTCATTTTGTAAATATATTAAATTAGCAAAAAATTCAAAATACTTGATAGTAAATAGTGATTTGTTCGTAAATTTGCTCTTTACTTTAAAAATCAAATCCAAATGATTCACCTTCACGATAAAACTTTTGAGCCATTTATTTCTTCTGAAGAAATTAGTTTTGCAATTGTAAACATGGCCAAACAAATGGATGATGATTTTTTTGATGAAATTCCGGTTTTTGTGGGGATTCTTAATGGTTCGTTTATGGTTTTATCAGATTTAATGAAGCAGTATCGTGGCATGTGTGAAGTGAGTTTTATGAAAATGGCTTCCTATGAAGGGACACAAACTACCAATGAAGTGAAGCAATTAATTGGAATAAATGAAAATTTAGAAGGTAGAACGGTGGTTATCGTGGAAGACATTGTAGATACTGGAAATACCATTGAAGAATTGAAGGCGATTTTCAAAGAGAAAAAAGTGAAGCATTTAAAAATTGCTACTTTATTTTTTAAACCAGATGCCTATAAAAAAGACATTAAAATTGATTACATAGGAATCCGAATTCCAAATAAATTCATTGTAGGATATGGTTTGGACTACGATGGATTGGGAAGAAATTTACCCGATGTGTATCAATTAGCACAATAAATCAGATTAAAGCATTTGAAATAAAAACACACAATAAAATAATTAATAACCTACAACAATTACAAAATGATTAACATCGTACTTTTTGGCAAGCCAGGAGCTGGAAAAGGCACTCAAGCAGAATTCTTAAAAGGAAAATACAATTTGACTCACCTTTCTACAGGGGATATTTTTAGATATAACATTTCAAATGGCACCGAACTTGGTAAATTAGCCAAAACCTATATGGACCAAGGAGATTTGGTTCCAGATGATGTAACCATTCAAATGTTACAAAGCGAAGTAGATAAAAACCCAGATTCTGCTGGATTTTTGTTTGATGGTTTTCCAAGAACTTTAGCACAAGCAGCAGCACTTGATCAATTTTTAGAATCAAAAGGGCAAAAAATAACTGCTACTGTTGCTTTGGATGCCGATGATTCCATTTTGGTTGCTCGTTTGCTTGAAAGAGGAAAAACTTCTGGAAGACCTGATGATCAAGACGAGGAAAAAATTAGAAACCGTTACCAAGAATACAACGAAAAAACAGCTCCTTTAATGGATTATTACAAAGGACAAGGAAAATTTCATGCTGTAAATGGTATTGGAACGATTGCCGAAGTAACCGAAAGGCTGAACTTGGTTTTCGATAAATTCTAATAAATACAATGACTTGAATATTAATTTCGAGTATTAATTTTTTTTTTTGGATATTTGCACTTAATTAAAGGAGCTATTTCTTATATATATTAGAATTATGCTCTTTTTTTTGTGTATTTTAACTATGGAAATATCAATTATACTTTTTTTAATTGTTCTAAACGGTTTTTTCTCGATGTCTGAAATCGCATTAATTTCGGCACGAAAAAATCGATTAGAAACTGCTGCTAAAAAAGGAAATGCTAATGCCAAAGCAGCTTTAGACTTGGTTAATTCACCAAACGAATTTTTATCTACAGTACAAATTGGAATAACATTTATTGGAATTTTAACAGGTATTTATTCAGGTGATAAAATAACATCCGACGTTCAGAATTTTATATCATCAATTGAAACATTAAAACCATATGCAAATTCAATAGCCTTAGGAATTGTAGTAATTACTTTAACTTTTTTCTCTCTAGTATTGGGTGAATTATTACCAAAGCGTATTGGGCTAAATTATCCAGAATCAATTTCCAAGGCAGTAGCTTTCCCAATGAAATTTATTTCCAGAGTTACTATGCCTTTTATTTGGCTGCTTACAACATCTACAGATTTTTTACTCTATGTATTACAAATCAAACCAACAGCTGATGGTAAAGTAACTGAAGAGGAAATTAAAGCAATTATTAAAGAAGGAACAGAGGGCGGAGAAATTCAAGAAATTGAACACGATATTGTTGAACGTGTTTTTCACATTGGCGATAGAAAAGTAAATTCGTTAATGACACATAGAAATTCTATTATTTATTTATCTCATAAAGATTCTGTTCGAGAAATTAAAAATAAAGTTCTAGATGAATTGCACTCGTTTTATCCTGTTTGCGAAGATAATCTTGACGATGTTGAAGGAATTGTTCTTCTAAAAGATTTATTTGTAAGTTTTGAAAATGGAGGAGAATTTGATTTAAAGAAAATCACTAAAGAACCTGTTTATTTTATTGAGCATACATCGGCCTATAAAGCTCTTGAAAACTTTAAATTTTCTAAAGTCCATTATGCTTTAGTAACTGATGAACATGGTGTTTTTCAAGGAATTATTACATTAAATGATATTCTAGAAGCGCTAGTTGGTGATGCTGCCGATTTCCACGAAGATGAATTTAAATTAGTTGCTCGCGAAGACGGAAGTTGGTTGGTTGACGGTCATTATTCGTTACACGATTTTCTAACCTATTTTGATATGGATTATTTAATTGGTGATTTCGATGTTACAACCGTAAACGGATTAATAGTATCAGAATTAGGTAACATTCCAAAACAAGGACAAAAACTTATTTGGAACAAACTAGAATTTGAAGTTATTGATATGGACGGCGTTAAAATAGATAAAGTTCTTGTAACAAACATTAAATATTAATTAGAAGCAAATAGTTCGGGAATTTAGTAAACAATACTACTACATTTCGTAATAATCTTTTTTAAAAAAGATTTTATCTTCAAATAAAGTTAAATTGGAAAGCACAATAAATATAATAATCGTTATAGTTATAAGTTTAGTTTAATAATTTTATTCTTTTAACCATAAACTTTAAACCAAAAAAATGACAGAAGGAAATTTTGTAGACTATGTAAAAATATATGTTACTTCCGGAAAAGGGGGTAAAGGTTCTACGCATTTACATAGAGAAAAATTTATTGAAAAAGGGGGTCCAGATGGTGGAGACGGTGGTCGTGGAGGACATGTTTATTTGAGAGGAAATAAAAGTTTGTGGACTTTATTTCATTTAAAATTCATTAAACACATTCGTGCGGGACATGGCGGTGATGGCGGAAGTTCAAGAAGTACAGGTCACGATGGTGAAGATAAAATTGTAGAAGTGCCTCTTGGTACTGTTGTGAAAGATATTGAAACCGGAGAAACATTATTTGAAATTACCGAACACGATGAAGTGCGCATTTTAGCACAAGGTGGTAAGGGAGGTTTAGGTAACTGGCATTTTAGGAGTGCTACCAATCAAACGCCTAGATATTCGCAACCCGGAATGCCTTCAACCGAATTGGATGTGATTTTAGAATTAAAAGTACTTGCCGATGTAGGTTTGGTTGGTTTTCCAAATGCCGGAAAATCTACTTTGTTGTCAGTGCTGACTTCGGCTAAGCCAAAAATTGCAGATTATCCATTTACAACATTAAAACCTAATTTAGGAATTGTAGCTTACAGAGAATTTCAATCGTTTGTGATTGCAGACATTCCTGGAATTATTGAAGGTGCTGCCGAAGGTAAAGGATTGGGACATTATTTCTTGCGCCATATTGAAAGAAACTCAACTTTGTTATTTTTGGTTCCTGCCGATGCAGATGATATCAAAAAAGAATACGAGATTTTATTGGACGAATTGCGCCGTTACAACCCCGAAATGTTAGACAAAGACCGATTGCTAGTCATTTCTAAATGTGACATGCTCGATAATGAATTGAAAGCAGAAATGAAACAGCTTTTGGATAAATCCAAATTAGGTATTCCATATATGTTTATTTCTTCAGTTGCCCAACAAGGATTAACCGATTTGAAAGATAAACTTTGGGAAATGCTAAATGTCGGAGACGATAAGCCCGAAAACAGTCATGGATTGTAACTATATTTAATAATAAAGCCTCGATAATTCGAGGCTTTATTATTAATGTTTATTTCTAATTGGGTGAATACCAAAAAAAAATAGTAAATTCGCAACTCTACTTTTAAAAAAAACTGTAACAAATTATTGTTTTACAAGACAAGTAGAAATTAAAAGATAACTTTATATTTAAACAAAATGAAAAAAATTATTTTATCCCTTATTGCTGCAATATTGCTTATTCCAATGAGCGTAAAAGCAGATGAAGGAATGTGGTTTTTAATGTTTATTGAAAGATTAAACCACCGCGACATGCAAAAAATGGGCTTGCAATTGACAGCCGAAGAAATTTACAGCATTAACAACCATAGTTTGAAGGATGCTATTGTACAATTTAATGGAGGTTGTACTGCCGAAATCATCTCTAAAGATGGTTTAGTATTAACAAATCACCACTGTGGGTATGATGCAATCGCAGAATTATCCTCAGCTGAAAAAAATTATTTGAAAGACGGTTATTGGGCTGAAAATAAAAAGGCCGAGATGAAACCATCTAGTTTGTATGTTCGTTTCTTTGTAAGAATGGATGATTGTACAAAAAGAATATTAGCAGTAGTAAATGCTAGCATGAGTGAAGCGGATAGAGAAAAAGCAATTAATGCTGAAATTGCTAAAATTGAAAAAGAAAATAATGAAGGCGGAAAATATACTGTTTCTGTTCGTCCGTTTTTTCAAGGTAATGAATATTACTATTTTGTTTATCAAGATTATAAAGATGTTCGTTTAGTAGGAACTCCTCCAGAAAGTTTAGGAAAATTTGGTGGAGATACCGATAACTGGGAATGGCCTCGCCATACTGCTGATTTCTCAATGTTTAGAGTTTATGCAAATGCAGATGGATCTCCAGCTGAATACTCTGAAAACAATGTTCCATTAAAACCAAAACATTATTTACCTGTTAATTTAGGTGGAGTAAAAGAAAATGACTTTGCGATGATTCTTGGTTACCCTGGAAGAACCAACCGATGGATGCCAGCAGGTGGAATTGACCAAAACGTAAAATTTGCATACCCTGCATGGGTTGAAGGTGCAAAAACAGGAATGGATCAAATGAAAAAATACATGAATCAAAGTGATGCTTTAAATCTTGTATATGCTTCAAAATATGCCTCTACTGCTAATTATTGGAAAAACCGTCAAGGAATGATTGATGCGTTAACAAAATTTGGCACTGCTAAATCAAAAGCCGCACAAGAAGCAAAGTTTGATAAATGGGCTAACAAAGCGGATAATAAATCTAAATACGGAAATGTAATTTCAAACATAAATAAGTATTATGCTATGACAAATGAAAAATCGCGTCATGACAATTACTTACAACAATTATTTAGAACTTCTTCTTTTGGAACAATAAGTAGAGGATTAGGAAGACAATTGGATTTATATGCTAAAGCGGATGCTGCAAAACGTGCAACATTAGCGCCTCAAATTTTGGAGATGGCTATAGAAATGTATAAAGAATTACATATTCCTGCTGAGAAAGATATACTTGCGGCGCAATTAAAAACCTATGCTACAAAATCAACAGGTTTTGATATTGCTCCAATGGTAAAACAAGTTGGTGAATTAAATAATAATGATTTTTCAAAATATGTAAATGCTGCATTTGATTTAAGTATTTTTACTTCTATTGATAGAATTAAAGCATTCTTAGATTTACCAAGTGAAACTATGCTTACAAGTGATCCGTTATATGCTTTATCAACTGATATGGTTACGCATTTCGGAAAAAGATCAGATGAATTAACCAAAGCACAAAATGATTACGCTGCTTCTTTCAGATTATTAGTAGAAGGATTGAGAGAGTCAAATATTGGTGCAATCAAATATCCGGATGCCAATTCAACCTTACGCTTAACTTATGGTAAAGTTCGCGCACTTCCTGCTGACAAAAGAAATGATGCTGTTGTAAATAATTTTACAACACTTGCAGGACAAGTAAAAAAATACAAAAAAGGAGATCAAGAATTTGATTTACCTGCACGTGTATTAGAAATGGCTAAAAATAAAGATTACGGTCGTTATGCTGATAAAGATGGTTCTTTACACGTTAATTTCTTAACAGATAATGATATTACAGGTGGAAACTCAGGTTCTCCTGTATTAAACGGAAAAGGAGAATTAATCGGTTTAGCATTTGATGGAAACATTGAAGCAATGGCCGGAGATGTTATTTTTGATAAAAAACTACAAAGAACGATCAATGTTGATATTCGTTATGTGTTATGGGTAATTGAGAACTTCTCAAATGCAAAACATATTGTAGACGAAATGACTTTGGTTAAATAACAGAAGTAATTCAATAATTAAAAACTCCGATCAGAAATGTTCGGAGTTTTTTTTATTGCTATAATATTCAAAATAGCAAAGAAAATCAATAATTAACATATATTTGTTATTCCAAATGTTTGGCATTAATAATGAAGTCAAAAATATTTTTTTTCTTACTTATATCGCACTGTGTCTTTTCTCAAACTAATTTTGAGAAAGCGCAAAAGCTCTATGATCAGGGGAAATATACTCAAGCAAGACCTATTTTTGAAAATATAAATAAAGAAAACCCAAACCAAATAAAAGTTATAGAGTACTTGGGTGATATTTCGGTTCAGCTAAAAGAATGGGATAATGCAATAAGTTTTTATCAGAAGCTCAAAAATTTAAAACCAAATGAAGCCAATTATTATTATAAATACGGCGGTGTACTTGGATTAAAATCTAAAGAGGGAGGAAAATGGGTTGCCATAAGATTAATTGGCGACATGAAAGAGTCTTTTGAAAAAGCTTTGGTATTAAATCCGAAACACATTGAAGCGCGTTGGGCAATGATTGAATATTATTTGCAAGTTCCGGCACTTTTTGGAGGTAGTGAAAAAAAAGCACAGCGTTATGCCGATGAGCTGATTAAATTATCTCCGGTGGATGGATACTTATCAAAAGCACATATTGATGAATACTTTGAACGGTATAAAAGTGCTGAAAAACACTACATTAAAGCAATTGAATTGGGTGGTTCTAAAAATACCTATGAACGGTTATCGTCGCTTTACAAAGTGAAGCTTCATAATTCGGATAAAGCAAAAAAAATATTAGAACAATACCAAGAAAAAAATAAATCCTAAAAATGAGAACACACTTTATAGCCATTGGAGGTGCAGCAATGCATAATTTAGCTTTAGCTTTACATAGTAAAGGATACCATGTAACGGGTAGCGATGATGCTATTTTTGAACCCTCTAAATCGAGATTGGAAAAGAAAGGATTATTACCAGAAGCGTTTGGTTGGTTTCCTGAAAAAATCACTCAAGATATTGAAGCCATTATTCTTGGAATGCATGCTAAGGCGGATAATCCCGAGTTGCTTAAAGCTCATGAATTAGGATTAAAAATTTACTCGTATCCAGAATTTTTATACGAACAATCAAAAAATAAAACGCGTGTAGTGATAGGTGGATCCCACGGAAAAACAACAATTACTTCAATGATTTTGCATGTGATGCATTACCATAACATCGAAGTTGATTATATGGTTGGAGCGCAATTGGAAGGATTTGACACTATGGTTCATTTAACAGAAAACAATGATTTTATTGTTTTAGAAGGAGATGAGTACCTTTCATCTCCAATGGATAGAAGACCAAAATTTCATTTGTATCAACCCAATATCGCTTTGCTTTCAGGGATTGCTTGGGATCACATTAATGTTTTTCCAACTTTTGAAAACTATGTAGAACAATTTGAAATTTTTGCAAACCAAATTACCAAAGGCGGAATATTGGTTTATAATGAAGAGGACGAAACAGTTAAAAAAGTAGCCGAAGAAACTACTAATCCTATTCGTAAAATGCCTTACTCAACACCATCTTATACTGTAGAAGACGGAACCACCATGTTGGATACTCCCGAAGGGCCTATGCCAATTGAGGTTTTTGGAGCACATAATTTAAATAATTTGGCTGGTGCCAAATGGGTTTGCCAATGCATGGGTGTAGATGAAGCCGATTTTTATGAGGCCATCGCTAGCTTTAAAGGAGCCAGTAAACGTTTAGAAAAGATCGCTGAAGGAAAGGGCAAAGTTGCTTATAAAGATTTTGCGCATTCTCCAAGTAAAGTTTCAGCTACTACACAAGCGGTAAAAAATCAATATCCAAATCGAACTTTAATAGCTTGTTTGGAATTACATACTTACAGTAGTTTAAATGCCGAATTCCTTAAAGAATACCAAGGAGCACTTGATGCCGCAGATGTTGCGGTGGTATTCTATTCTCCAGACGCAGTTAAAATTAAGCAATTGGAAGAAGTGACTTATGATCAAATTGCGCAATCGTTTCAGCGTGATGATTTAATTATCTATACCAATCCATCTGATTTTAAAAATTTCTTATTCAGTCAAAATTTAGACAATTCTGCTTTATTGTTGATGAGTTCGGGTAATTATGGTGGATTGAATTTTGATGAGGTTAAGGATTTAATGAAATAGTTTTTTATGCCGATTTAAAATCGTATTTTAGGTAGAAACTAATATCTAAAATATGTATACTCCAATAAATCAGTGGGCAGAAGATGATCGACCGAGAGAGAAGTTTTTACTTAAAGGAAAAGCAGCATTATCCGATTCAGAATTATTAGCAATTCTTATTGGATCGGGCACGAGAAATGAAAGTGCCGTGCAATTGTGTCAGCGTATTTTAGCTGCTGCAAATAATAATTTGAATCAGCTAGGAAAACTTTCAATTAAGCAATTAATGGAGTTTAAAGGCATTGGAGAGGCTAAAGCCATTTCTATTGCAGCTGCACTTGAGATCGGAAGACGCAGGCGCTCGGAAGATGCAGTTGAATTTGATAAAATTACTTCGAGTAAAGCAGTTTTTAATATCATGCAGCCAATTATTGGAGAATTGCTGCACGAAGAATTTTGGGTGTTGTTTTTAAATAATTCCAATAAGGTGATTCATAAAGCGCAATTATCTAAAGGCGGAATTACAGGTGCGATTGTAGATACCCGAATAATTTTTAAAACAGCCTTAGAATACAATGCAATTTCACTAATTTTGACACACAATCATCCTTCAGGTAAATTGCTTGCGAGTGATTCAGATAAAGACATTACCCGAAAATTGCAACTTGCCGGAAAGCAAATGGAAATTATGATATTAGATCATGTAATCATTACCGAATCTAGTTATTATAGCTTTGCCGATGAAGGAATATTATAGCACATGAAACACATAACCGATATTTTTTTTGACTTAGATCATACCCTTTGGGATTTTGAAAAAAACTCTGCGTTAGCATTTGAAAAAGTATTAAAGTTACATCAAGTGGAAGTAGAATTGTATCTTTTCTTAAAGCATTATGTTCCATTAAATGCTAAATATTGGGAATTGTATCGCCACGAAAAAGTAACCCAGGCGGAATTGCGCTATGGAAGATTAAAAGACACTTTTGATATTTTAAATTATGAAGTTTCCGATGAATTAATTGATGTGCTTTCTGTGGAGTACATTCGGTTTTTACCCGAATTCAATTATCTTTTTGAAGGAACGATTACTATTTTAGAATATCTGCAGCCAAAATATAATTTGCATATTATAACCAACGGATTTCAAGAAGTTCAGGCGGGGAAAATGAAAAATTCCGGAATTGATAGTTATTTTAGAACCATCACCAATTCGGAGATGGCTGGAGTAAAAAAGCCCAACCCAAAAATATTTGAATTTGCTTTGCAAGCAGCCAATTCCGATAAGCATAAAAGTATCATGATTGGCGATTGTATTGATGCCGATGTAAAAGGAGCATTAAATTTTGGGATGGATGCAATATATTTTAATGAAAATAATAAAGAAGTTCCAAGTGGAATTAAACAAGTGAATCATTTAATTGAATTAAAAAATTACCTGTAATGAAAAAGTATTTAGTATTATTTTTAATGATTTCGTTTGTTGGAGTTGCTCAAAATCTCAACGAATATAAATATGCCATTTTGCCTTCAAAATTTGCTTTTTCAAAGGAGGAAAACGCGCATAATTTAAATGTACTTACCAAAATGTATTTACAAAAATATGGCTTTGAAACCTATTTTAATAACGAAGAGGCACCTGACGAATTTATTCAATCCAATTGCAATAAAATCTTTGTAGATGTGGCTGAAAGCAGTAATATTTTTATTACTAAATTAAAAGTTACAATTAAAGATTGCAAAGGGACTATTCTTGCAACTTCCGATATTGGAACAAGTAAAGAAAAAGAATACCGAGTGGCCTACAATGAAGCACTTCGTATGGCATTTGATAATTTTACTGAATTGAAATCCCATCAATACCAACCTAATATTAAAAAAGTTGAGTTAAGCAATGAAATTGTAAGTGAAGCTGTTAAAGGATATAGCCAAGAAACTACTTCAGAGGTATTGAATAGAAAACTTTCAGTTGTTACAACAGAAAATGGTTTTGATTTATATTCAGTAGAAAGCAAACTTGTATTATCTGCAAAAGTAACTTCGCTTAAGAATGTTTATATTGCTGTTGCCGGCGTTGAAAAAGGTTTATTACTAAAAGGGTACGATGGACTTTGGTATTTTGAATATTACCGGGAAGGAAGTAAAAAGTTAATTTCTGAAAATTTAATTTTCAATTATTAATAATTGTACTTGTCTTTCCAGCGGTTTTTTAAAAATTCACGCGTTCCATTTTCGCGGGAGTTAGTTCCTGGGTCATAAAACTTAGTTTCTGTAATAGCATCTGGCAGGTATTCTTGTTCACTAAAATTATTAGCATAATTATGTGAATATTGGTACTCTTCTCCATACCCTAATTCTTTCATTAATTTGGTTGGTGCATTTCGCAAATGAATTGGAACGGGTAAATCTCCTGTTTGTTTTACTATAGCCTGTGCGTCATTGATTGCCATATAACTTGCATTGCTTTTTGGCGAAGTTGCTAAATAAACAGCACATTGACTCAATATTATTCTGCTTTCAGGATAGCCAATCGTAGAAACCGCCTGAAACGTATTATTCGCCATGATAAAAGCCGTAGGGTTGGCATTTCCAATATCTTCACTAGATAAAATCAGCATACGACGAGCAATGAATTTTACATCTTCACCGCCTTCTATCATTCGGGCAAGCCAATAAACGGCTCCGTTGGGATCGCTTCCGCGGATGGATTTAATAAAAGCCGAAACGATGTCATAATGTTGTTCGCCTGTTTTGTCATACAAAACGGTATTTTGTTGAACCAATTCAAGAACTTTATCATTTGTTATGGAAATTTGACCCTCAGGGCTTGCGTTTACAACGAGTTCGAAAATATTTAATAGCTTTCGTCCATCCCCGCCAGAAAGTCGTAATAAAGCCTCTGATTCTTTGATTTTTATTTTTTTTGACGAAATAAAAGCGTCTTTTTTAATCGCTCGGTCTAAAAGTGACAATAAATCTTCTTTAGAAAACGGATTCAATACATAAACCTGACAACGAGATAGTAAAGCCGGAATCACTTCAAAACTCGGGTTTTCGGTAGTGGCTCCAATTAATGTTACCCAGCCTTTTTCTACAGCGGCCAATAGGGAATCTTGCTGTGATTTGCTAAAGCGATGGATCTCATCAATGAATAAAATCGGATTCTTGGCCGTAAACAATCCGCCACTTTGTTTCGCTTTTTCAATAACATCACGAACATCCTTAACTCCAGAGTTGATAGCGCTCAATTCATAAAACGGACGGTTGCTTTGCTTGGCAATGATTTGTGCCAAAGTTGTTTTACCAGTACCTGGCGAACCCCAAAAAATCATTGACGGAATCACGCCTCGCGCAATTTGTTGCGTAAGCGATCCACTAGGGCCAACTAGGTGCAATTGGCTTATGTAATCTTCTAATTTCTGCGGACGAATGCGTTCGGCTAATGGTGCTTCCATTTTGTAAAATTAATTAATTCTGCCAAAATAGCATTAAAAACTTTTTGGTTGTATTTTTGATAAACTTAGATGATATTGTTTTAGTATGAAGCACAATAACGAACTTAATCATTTTAAATTTTCTCCAGCTACTTGGATCATTCCATTCTTCTTATTGGTTGTAGTTTGGTTTATTTTCTTTATGAATCAAAGTTTTCATTTGCATTTAAACGAACTTGGAATTTTTCCTCGAACTATCTCCGGATTGCAAGGTGTTGTATTTAGTCCGTTTTTACACAGTGATTTGAATCACATACTTAATAATTCGTTGCCGCTGTTGATCTTATCCACTGCATTAATTTATTTTTATAGAGAAGTATCATTGAAGGTATTGGCATACGGAGTTTTATTATCTGGAATACTTACCTGGATAATTGGACGCGATTCCTATCATATTGGCGCAAGCGGATTGATTTATGTTTTGGTTTCATTTATATTTTTCAAGGGATTACGAACGCAATATTACCGATTAATGGCTTTGTCTATGGCAGTTGTTCTTTTATACGGAGGAATGATTTGGTATGTATTTCCCGAGGTGGATCACACTATTTCCTGGGAAGGACATTTGGCAGGGATGATTACTGGGTTTGTTTTTGCAATTCGATTTAAAACCCCCGATTATGTGAAAGACATTCAATACGATTGGGAAAAACCCGATTTTGATCCAAGTACCGATCCATTTATGAAACGATTTGATGAAGACGGAAATTTTGTAAATCCGCCAAAACCGGAAGAAGAGGAGGAGCTACAACAAGTTCAGCCAATAAACTATGTCTATATTTATAATGAAGAAAATACAGGCAGTGAAAAAGATTCAGATTAACCTCTCTGTCTTACTGTTTCATATAAAAATGCCCCACAAGCCACAGAAACGTTTAAAGAACCAATCGTTCCAAACATTGGAAGTTTTCCTTTAGAATCAACAATTTTTAATACCGATGGGTTGATTCCGCGGTCTTCACTTCCCATGATGATAGCTAATGGTTCGTTAAGTGAAATATCGTAAATGCTGTCTTCGGTTTTTTCGGTAGCTGCCACGGTTTTGATTCCACTTCCTTGAAGGTAAAATATCGCATCTTTAATATGATCTACTTTGCAAATTGGAACATTAAACACAGCTCCTGCAGAAGTTTTTACGGTGTCTCCATTTACGGGAGCAGCACCGGTTTTTTGAACAATAATTCCGTCAACACCCGTACATTCTGCCGTTCTTATTATGGCTCCAAAATTTCGAGCGTCGCTCAATTGATCTAATATTAAAAACAAAGGCATTTTTCCGCTTTCTACAACGCTATCAACAAGAGTTTCTAGTTTTACAAACGAAATAGGAGCAATGGTAGCAACTGCCCCCTGGTGATTATTTGGAGTTAATCGGTTTAATTTTTCAACAGGAACATAAGAAAAATTCACGCTGTGTTTTTTCATAGTTTTCATCAGTTCCTGCATCAATTCACTTTGCGCATCACTTTGAACAAACACTTTGTCTACTTCTTTACCCGCATTAATAGCTTCAATAACAGCTCTAATTCCGAAGATTTGATTTTCTTTTTCCATGGGGCAAAGTTATAAAAAAACCACCACTAATATAGTGATGGTTTTTATAAAGATAACTAATTTATAGATTTACTACCAACCTGGATTTTGTTGAGCTGCTAAAGTTGGATTACTAGCAGTTTCTAATTGTGGTATTGGCCATAAATATTTGAAGTCAGTAGATGGAATATTTGCTAAACCATAAGGACCTGAGTATGGTGTACCCAAAGTAAATGTTGAAGCAGCTGGATTCCCATTAGCTATTTTAGCAGGAATACCATTTATAGGGAATAAATTATCACCCTGAAGTCTATGAATATCACCCCAACGACGACCTTCCATTAAAAACTCAATTCTTCTTTCTTTTAGAATTGCACCAACCATATCTGATTGATTTGATAAAGTTGTAGATGTATAAGCTTGTGTTGAAGGATTTGCTAGAGCTCTATTTCTAACACTATTTAATAAAGTTAATGCAGTTGTTAAATCTGGTGAAGATTTTCTCGCATGAGCTTCTGCCATATTTAAAATAACTTCTGCATATCGAATTACAGGGGCTGAATCTGTGTAATTTACATCATCAGTATATTTGTTTGTATATTTTCTACCTGCATTAGTAAATACCATTCCAGTACCAGGGTTTCCACTAACTGAATTATCTTCTCTTCTTTTATCGTCGGTTAACCAACTAGGATCTCTCCAAATTATTGGACTAATACAAACTAATAATCTTCTTCTATATTGA
Organism: Flavobacterium sp.; assembly: GCA_044374815.1. GTDB lineage: Bacteria > Bacteroidota > Bacteroidia > Flavobacteriales > Flavobacteriaceae > Flavobacterium. The sequence goes on along the minus strand of JBILNU010000003.1, from coordinate 23,078 downwards.
GAAGCTAAGGCAGCATTTACACCTGGGTTAAGTGTTGCAGCATGTTGAATTGAAAAAATTGTTTCTGTGTTGGAAATATTATTTGCTAATACAAATGGATCTTTAGGATTTGCAGTTAAAGCCAATCCGCTTCCAGAAAGTTTATTTCCTTCTGTAATAACATTATTCCAATCTCTTTTGTGCAGATAAACTCTAGTTTTAAATGCAATTGCTGCATTTTTAGTAGCTTTTGATTTAGTAATATTTGTAATTTTGCTTTCAGCATCATTCAAATCATTAATAATCTTCGTGTAACATTCTTCAACTGTATTTCTTCCTTTAACAATTTCAGAATCAATTTCGGATTGAGTATCAATTCCAACCTCTCTATATGGAATTCCAGCATGTGATGCATTGGCAGTAAATTGATAAGGTCTTGCAAAATGCATTAATAATTCAAAATGAGTAATTGCTCTAAGAAATTTAGCTTGACCAATGTAGTCATCACCTATGGCGCTTGAAATTACACCATTACTAACTGCTTTTGATACACCTTCAATTACTAGGTTACATCTGTTTATTAAACGATATCCATCTACCCAATAATATACATTATTTGCTGTTCCAGTATCGTAAGTTGTAGTGTAAGTAAGTTGGTAAAATGCCTGTGTATTTACTACATCTTCTCCTCTACAATCATTTTGTTGAACAAACGCTGCGCCCCAAATATATCCTCGACCACCATTAGGTGAAGTTGAGTTATATTGACCGATTGCTGCGGCATTATACATTCCATTAATTGAACTAGCAATTAAAGTTGGAGTGGAAAAGGAGTCGTCAACTGAGATTTGATTTATTGGTTTTAAATCAAGTAAATCATCCTCATTACATGAATTTAATCCTAAAGCAATTGAGCTTAATAAGAATATTTTTATATATTTTTTCATATTATTTTATAGTTTTACATTAATACCCATTGAAAATATTGTACCTCTTGGAGTTCCATTAATATCTACTCCAGCAGTTTCCATTTCAGGATCTAATCCAGTATAATCTGTGATCATAAATAAGTTTTGTCCTTGAATAAATAGACGAATATTTTCCACTTTAATTTTTTCTATTAATTTTTTTGGAAAATTATATCCTAAAGTTATATTATCAAAGCTAATAAAGTCACCATCTTCAACAAATCTTGTTGTTGCGTTACTCGATTGATTCAAAAAGGTATTTGAGTTAGCATATAATATAGGTGTCCATCCATCTCCAGGATTTGAAGCACTTTGCCATCTTCCTAATATTTCCGTTCCATTGTTGTTTAAGTTCTGATTCATTAATTCACGTCGAGTTGAGTTAAAAATCTTGTTGCCTCCACTAAAACGAATTAAGAAGCTTAAATCAAGATTCTTATAAGACATTCTTGAACTGAATCCTCCAAAATAGGTTGGTATTGTATTTCCTAATATTTTTTTGTCTGCTTGAGTCAATGTTGCGCCAACTGATGTATTTGAAGGGTTGTTTGGATCAAAAACAGAATAAGATTGACTAGCAGGATTACCTTGAACTAATGTACCATTAGCTTTATAATAAACTGGGAATCCATTTGCTGGATTTACACCCCAATATTGAAAACCATATAAAGAGTTCAATGATTCACCTTGTCTTATAATAATATTTGGTGCAATATTAACATCGCTTGAAGAACCTCCAATTAAATCTACTCCATTAGGGGTACTAGTTACTTTGTTTGATTGAAGCGTTAAGTTAGCATTTACATCCCATTTAAAATTTTGATTATTAATTAAATTAACATCTAAACCAAATTCATAACCATCATTTAGCATTGAACCTATATTTTTGCTAATAGAATTGTTAGGCACCCCTAAAGAAGGCGGAACAGGTGAATTTAAAATTAATCCATCAGTTTCATTTTTGAAATAATCAAAAGTTAGTTTTACTCTATTATTATACAAAGCTAAATCAATTCCAAAATTTGTCTTTAAACTAGTTTCCCATTGTAATTGATCGTTTCCGAATTGAGTGAAAGCAATTCCATTTAATGCACCATATTGTGAAGCAGAAGTAAGACCTAAGTATGGATAAGTTCCAATCTCTGTATTTCCAATTTCTGCATAAGATGCTCTCAATTTAAAATCAGAAATATATTTATTTAGTTTAGACATAAAGCTTTCTTTTGCAATATTCCAACCAGCAGAATATCCTGTAAATGAGGTCCATCTGGTTTCTGGAGCAAGTTTTGAAATACCATCTCTTCTAAATGATCCTTGAATAAAATACTTTTGTTTGTAGTTATAGCTAACTCTACCTAAATAAGACATAATTCCAACTTCTGAAATTCCTCCGCCTGATTCTTGAGTTCCATAAGAACCTGTAACTAAATTCTGATTGTAAAATTCATCTAATAAATTAGTTCCTACACCAAAAAAACTTTGATTTCTTTCTTTTTGATATTCAACTACTGCAGTTGCAGAAATGTTGTGATTATCATAAAAAGTTGTGTTATAATTTAATATGTTTTGAGTGTTCCATCTCATTAAATCCGTATTACTGTTTTGCAACCTACCATTAGATCCGCGTCCATCTCCATGAATAGGGTTCCAATATAAAAATCCACCAGTAATAGCATTATCAGCACTTGCTTGAAATCTGTAATTAAGTCCTTTAGCAATATCAGCAGAAGCAAAAGCACTAATTATAGTTCTATTGATTTTAGATTTAAATTTATTGAAATTTAATACATATGCAATATTTGAAATATTATCACCAACTGGTTGCAAGTTAGAACCTTGACCAACATTACCTGTTGATAAGTTTATGTTATATCCTGTTGGGTTTGAACTGTCATAAATAGAGGTGTTCGGTAATTGTCTAATTGCATTAAACATATTACCTGATAATGAATTTCTACCGGTATTTAGTCCATCATATTCTGTTCTTGTCAATCCAATATTTGCTCCAATTGTAAGCCAATTGGCAATTTGATGATCAAGACTACTTCTAAACGTGTAACGATTCATATCGTTTGATACCGCAACTCCTTCTTGAGTTGAATAACCCATTGACATGTAGTATTTTGTTTTGTCATTTCCGCCATTAAAAGATAAATTATGGTCCATTTGAAATGCACTAGAATTTAATACCGCGGCTTGCCAATCAGTATCGTAATCACTTCCTGCAGCCCATGCAGGCTGTGAAGCGTTAGTTCTTTTTTCATTTGAAATTGTTAAAAAGTCTGCAGTTTTTAATAAATTAAATGTTTTAAAAGGTGAAGCAAAACCAGAAGTAACATTATAGTCTACTCTCATTGTGCCTTTTTTTCCTTTTTTAGTTGTAATAAGGATTACTCCATTTGCAGCTCTTGAGCCATAAATAGCAGCGGCAGCTCCATCTTTTAATATTTCAAAAGATTCAATATCATTTGGATTAATATCTCCTAAAGCGTTTGCATCAGCATATCCCCCAAGATCTCCTGAGTACATAGGAATTCCATCTACTACATATAGTGGTTGTGTTCCAGAATTGATAGAAGCAACACCTCTAATTCTTACTCTTGGGGCAGCACCAACTATACCAGTCGATGTAGTTACCTGAACACCCGAAGCACGTCCTGCTAACTGACTTTCAAAACTTGGAGTAATTAATCCTTGGATATCTGACCCTTTAATTTTAGATACAGAACTGGTAACTTCTTTTTTCTTTTGGGTTCCATATCCCACAACTACTACTTCGTCCATTACCTCATAGTTGCTCTGCATTACAACATTGTAGGAATTGCTTTTACCTACAGTAATTGTTGAATTTTTGTTTCCAACAAATGAAAATTCAATTACATTTCCTTCATTTGCCTTGATGGAATATTTTCCATCTAAATCTGTTTGAGTACTAGTTTTGGTTTGTTTAATAATAATGTTAACACCAGGCAAAGTTTTTCCGTTAGCGTCTTTTACAACCCCAGAAACAACTTTTTCTTGCGCTAAAGCATTTTGAATAATTAACGATAGAAATAGCGTTAATAATAAATTTAACTTTGATTCCATATTTTAAGTATTTGGTTAGTTCAACAAAATTCTTAAAAAGTTCTTAATTAACCAAACTAAATCTTAATTTTTTTATTTTTTATTTTTTTCATATTAAAAACTAGCTTTCAAACTAATATGTACCACAGAATTGGATAATTGTACAGCTTGATCTTTAGAACTTCCGTTGGCATATACAAAATTAAATAATCCGTTTTTGGTTAGTAATCCAAAACCAAATCCAAGACCCAAAAGGTTTCCGTTGAGGTTGGTAGTCTTGTCTTGAAAGTAAGCATAATCCATAATGGAGTGAATGTAAATGCTAGGGGATAATACCAATCGGTATTCCGTAAGCAAAGACGAGAATGTATTTCCCTGTAAGCTGTTTTCATTAAACCCTCTTATAGAATTGATACCTCCAAATCGATACAATTCATTTGTAATATAGTTATCACTTTGTAGATAGTAATTGAAACTTTTTATGTTTATAATATTTTTCTGATTAAAATAAAAATTATGACTCAAATTAACACTTCCAAAAAATTGGTTGTTACTCTGAAATTTTGAATTTCGACTACCTGTTCCGAGTTTAATGTTAATGTTGCTTTTTTCGGGAAATAAATAATCGTCTTCTTTGTAGGCTATAAATTCAAAGTTACTGGTGTAAAATTTATTTTTGAAATCGCTCAGCAATACAGTATTTGTGTTTTTAATGTCGCTCGATTCTGCCGATTGATAGCCCAAATACAAACGCGTATTGTAATTAAAATAATACCCAAAGTCAATTGCCGTTTGAGTGTTTTGAAAGGTGCTATCTTGCTTAAAAATGTTTAATTGTACTTTCATTCCAATCGGACTTTTAAATACATACGGAATTTCGGCACCCACCCGGAAGGTTTTTTGGTCCATACCATTACTTTTCCAGTATAAAGCCAATTTTTCGCCACTGTTCATGGCGTTATTTAATGTCAAATCTAGGTAGCCATTAAATATCAACTTCTTATTTTCATCATTTGTAAATCCAATAAACCCATCAAACGAATTCGATTTTGCTTTCTCCAAATACACAAAAACTTTTGTAGAATCTTTGGTGAATAAAATCTCCGGATATTTTGTTTGTTTCACAAACTGAAACTGCGCAATGTCTTTGTATAGTTTCTCTAAATTTTCCTGATTGAAAGTCCTTTTTTTAAATAATCGTTTCAAGTTCTTTTTGTGTCCTTCAGGAAATTTATCATAACCATTAATAACAATATCGTTCAGCTGCCTTTTCTTATCGGAAGTAATAATTAAATCGGCGCTAATATAATGGTTGTGTTTTTTTATGTTTTTCAATTGTGCTTTCGCCATTGCAAAACCTTCAGCTTCTAGTTTTTTAATAGCATAATTTAAAAAGGCTTCACTTTCGCCAAAAGGCAACTTTATAGAGTCGTTTTTTATGGGATGCAAATTCCAATTTTCAACCTTCAAATTGCTACCTATATATATATGTATAAAATTTGTTTTAGCACCTATATTATATTGGTAGGAAAAAACAGAGTCATTGGTTTTTTTATTTTCAATTAATTGCTGTTCTAAATATCCTGCTTGAAGTAGTTTTTTAGAAAATAAATTAGCCTCGTCCAAAACTCCTGTAGCATTACTAAAAGATTTTTTATATCCTAGGCTGTCTATAGTTTTTGTTTGGTCTTGTGTTGCGCCTTCAATTTTCAAATACAACTGTTGCCCAAATTGCATTTGGGAAAACATAAAAATCAAAATAATAATTAATTTCTTCAATTGTATTGTCTTTTGGAGCGAATCATTAGGTATTATCGGTAAGGGCAATTCCCGCTTTTCGCTATTGCATGGCAACCGCTTCAATCGGGGCTAAGGAGCCAACATTTTTGAATTTTTGTTACCGATGTAAAAATAACGTAAAAAAGTAGAGATTAATATAATTTTTGTGTGGTTGAGAAATCTTATTGAAAATTAATTAATTATGATTTTTTTATTCAAAAAAAAGTACTACATTTGCAACCCCGTAAAAAGCGGGAATTTTATAAACAAGTAATTTTTAGTATTTAATTATGCCAACTATTCAACAATTAGTAAGAACAGGAAGAACTCAAATCACTAAGAAGAGTAAATCGGTTGCTTTAGATTCTTGTCCTCAAAGAAGAGGTGTATGTACGCGTGTTTACACTACTACTCCAAAAAAACCAAACTCAGCAATGCGTAAAGTTGCGCGTGTACGTTTGACTAATGGAAATGAAGTAAATGCTTACATCCCAGGAGAAGGACACAATCTACAAGAGCACTCGATAGTATTAGTGCGAGGCGGAAGAGTAAAAGATTTACCAGGAGTTAGATACCACATCGTTCGTGGTGCGCTTGATACCTCAGGTGTAGCAGGAAGAACGCAACGTAGATCTAAGTATGGTGCAAAACGTCCAAAAGAGGCGAAAAAGTAATTTTTAAAACTCAAAAAGAAAAGACATGAGAAAAAGAGCAGCAAAGAAAAGACCTCTTTTACCAGATCCAAGGTTTAACGACCAATTGGTAACACGTTTTGTAAACAACTTAATGTGGGACGGTAAAAAGTCAACAGCTTTTAAAGTATTCTACGATGCAATTGATATTGTAGAAGCAAAAAAGAACAACGACGAAAAATCAGCATTAGAAGTATGGAAAGATGCTTTAACTAACGTTATGCCTCACGTAGAAGTACGTAGCCGTAGAGTTGGTGGAGCTACATTCCAAATCCCAATGCAAATTAGACCAGACCGTAAAATCTCTATGGCAATGAAGTGGATGCTTCTTTATGCTCGTAGAAGAAATGAGAAATCAATGGCTCAAAAACTAGCTTCTGAAATTTTAGCTGCTGCTAAAGAAGAAGGTGCTGCAGTTAAAAAGAGAATGGATACTCATAAAATGGCTGAAGCAAATAAAGCATTCTCACACTTTAGATTTTAATACATAGACAAATGGCTAGAGATTTAAAATTCACGAGAAATATTGGTATTGCAGCACACATTGATGCTGGAAAAACAACCACAACTGAGCGTATATTATTCTACACAGGAAAATCACACAAAATTGGTGAAGTACACGATGGTGCTGCAACAATGGACTGGATGGCACAAGAGCAAGAAAGAGGTATTACTATTACTTCTGCTGCTACAACTTGTGAGTGGAATTTCCCAACGCAACAAGGTAAATTATTACCAGATTCACAACCGTACCACTTTAATATTATTGATACCCCAGGACACGTTGACTTTACCGTTGAGGTAAACCGTTCATTACGTGTATTGGATGGATTGGTTTTCTTGTTTAGTGCTGTTGATGGTGTTGAGCCACAATCAGAAACAAACTGGAGACTTGCAGATCAATATAGAGTTCCTCGTATGGGATTCGTTAATAAAATGGACCGTCAAGGATCTAACTTCTTAAATGTATGTCAGCAAGTTAAAGACATGTTGAAATCAAACGCGGTTGCGATTACTTTGCCAATTGGTGAAGAAAATGATTTCAAAGGTGTAGTTGACTTAGTGAAAAACCAAGCAATCGTTTGGCATGACGCAACTCAAGGAGCAACATTTGATATTGTAGATATTCCTGCAGATATGGTTGATGATGTAAAACACTACAGATCAATCCTTATTGAAGAAATTGCTACCTACGATGAGAATCTTCTTGACAAATACATGGAAGACGAAAACTCTATTACAGAGGATGAAATCAATACAGCATTAAGAGCTGCAACTATAGATATGGCAATTATTCCAATGATTGCTGGTTCTTCTTTCAAAAACAAAGGAGTTCAATTTATGTTAGATGCAGTTTGTAAATATTTACCATCTCCTTTAGACAAAGAAGGTATCGAAGGAATTCACCCTGATGATGCTGATTTATTAGAAGAAGATCAAACTAAAATCTTACGTCGTCCTGATGTAAAAGAGCCTTTTGCGGCTTTAGCATTTAAAATTGCTACCGATCCTTATGTGGGTCGTTTGGCTTTCTTCCGTGCGTATTCAGGTCGTTTAGATGCAGGTTCTTACATCTTGAACACGCGTTCTGGAAACAAAGAAAGAATCTCTCGTATCTATCAAATGCACGCTAACAAACAAAATCCAATCGAATATATTGAGGCTGGAGATATTGGAGCGGCAGTAGGATTTAAAGACATCAAAACTGGAGATACTATGTGTGATGAAAAGAATCCAATCATTTTGGAATCTATGAAATTCCCAGATCCGGTAATTGGTATCGCGATTGAGCCAAAAACTAAAGCTGACGTTGATAAAATGGGTATGGCTTTAGCAAAATTAGCTGAAGAGGATCCAACATTTACAGTAAGAACAGACGAAGCTTCTGGACAAACTATTATCTCAGGTATGGGTGAGTTACACTTAGATATCCTTGTAGATAGAATGAAAAGAGAGTTCAAAGTTGAAGTTAACCAAGGTGAGCCTCAAGTAGAGTACAAAGAAGCATTTACTAAATCTGCACAACATAGAGAAGTTTATAAAAAACAATCTGGAGGTAGAGGTAAATTTGGAGATATTGTATTCAGATTAGAGCCAGCTGACTTAGTTGACGGAAAAGCTCCAATTGGATTACAATTCGTAAATGAAGTAAAAGGTGGTAACGTTCCTAAAGAATACATTCCATCTGTAGAAAAAGGATTCCGTGAGGCTATGAAAACTGGTCCTTTAGCAGGATACCAAGTAGATAGTTTAAAAGTTACTTTATTGGATGGATCTTTCCACCCTGTAGATTCGGATGCACTTTCATTTGAATTGGCAGCAAGAATGGGTTATAAAGAAGTAGCAAAAGCTGCTGGAGCTGTTATCCTTGAGCCAATCATGAAAATAGAAGTTATTACTCCAGAAGAAAACATGGGAGATATCGTAGGAGATTTGAACAGAAGAAGAGGACAAGTTAATGATATGGGTGACCGTAATGGTGCTAAAACTATCAAAGCTAATGTGCCACTTTCTGAAATGTTTGGATATGTTACTACTTTAAGAACATTATCTTCAGGTAGAGCAACTTCTACAATGGAATTTTCACATTACGAACAAACTCCTTCTAATATTTCAGAAGAAGTGATCAAAAAAGCAAAAGGTAACGCTTAATTTTCAACAAGATGAGTCAAAAAATTAGAATAAAATTAAAATCTTACGATCATATGTTGGTTGATAAATCAGCAGAGAAAATCGTAAAAACTGTGAAAAGCACAGGTGCTGTTGTAACAGGTCCAATACCGTTACCAACTCACAAAAAAATATTTACTGTATTGCGTTCTCCACACGTTAACAAAAAGTCTAGAGAGCAATTTGAAGTAAGTTCTTATAAAAGATTATTAGATATTTACTCTTCATCTTCTAAAACAATTGATGCTTTAATGAAATTAGAGTTACCAAGTGGAGTAGAAGTAGAGATTAAAGTATAAGTAATTAAAAGTTAGAATTATGAATTTTGAATTGGTGACAATTTGAAATTCATAATTCTTCATTTGAAAAAAAAGTTTTTTAATAATTAATAATTAATAATTATGTCTGGGTTAATTGGAAAAAAAATCGGCATGACTAGCATTTTCGATGAGAACGGGAAGAATATTCCTTGTACTGTAATCGAAGCTGGGCCTTGTGTCGTTACCCAAGTCAGAACCATGGAGGTTGACGGGTATGAAGCCTTGCAACTTGGTTTCGATGACAAAACAGAAAAACACGCAACTAAAGCTGATTTAGGTCACTTTAAAAAAGCGGGAACTTCTGCAAAAAAGAAAGTCGTTGAATTCCAAAGTTTTGAAGGTGAGTTTAAGTTAGGTGATAATATCACCGTGGAACTATTCAACGAAGGAGAATTTGTTGATGTACAAGGAGTTTCTAAAGGTAAAGGTTTTCAGGGTGTTGTAAAACGTCACGGTTTTGGTGGGGTTGGACAAGCTACACATGGACAACACAACCGATTAAGAGCACCTGGATCTGTAGGAGCATCCTCTTATCCATCACGTGTATTCAAAGGAATGCGTATGGCTGGAAGAATGGGTGGTAATAATGTAAAAGTACAAAATCTTAGAGTTTTGAAAGTAGTATCAGATAAGAACCTACTTGTTGTTAAAGGAGCTATTCCTGGATGCAAAAACTCTTACGTAATCATTCAGAAGTAATGGAAGTTAAAGTTTTAGATATCAAAGGAAAAGATACTGGAAGAAAAGTTAAACTTTCTGATTCAGTATTCGGTATAGAGCCAAATAAACACGCTGTTTATCTTGATGTAAAACAGTACTTGGCAAACCAAAGACAAGGAACTCACAAAGCTAAAGAAAGAGCTGAAGTTGCTGGAAGTACTCGTAAAATTAAAAAACAAAAAGGTACAGGTACAGCACGTGCAGGTAGCGCTAAAAATCCATTGTTCAAAGGTGGAGGTACAGTTTTTGGCCCAAGACCAAGAAGTTACTCTTTTAAATTGAACAAAGGATTAAAGAGATTAGCAAGAAAATCTGCTTTTTCATTAAAAGCAAAAGAGTCTAATTTAGTAGTAGTTGAAGATTTTACTTTTGACACTCCAAACACTAAAAACTTCTTAGCTGTTTTAAGTGCTTTAGGGCTAGAAAACAAAAAATCTTTATTTGTGTTGGGTGATTCAAATAAAAATGTATATTTGTCGTCACGCAATTTGAAAGCTTCTAATGTAGTAACTAACTCAGAATTAAGCACTTATGATATATTAAATGCAAATAATTTAGTGTTGTTAGAGGGTTCTTTAGAAGGAATTGAAGATAATTTAAGTAAATAACAAGCCATGAGTATACTAGTTAAACCTATTATTACAGAAAAAATCACCAAAGAAGGTGAGGTTTTCAATCGTTTTGGTTTCGTTGTAGATAAAAAAGCAAACAAAGTACAAATTAAGAAAGCTGTTGAGGCTACTTATGGCGTATCCGTAGTAAGCGTAAATACAATGAATGTTAGACCAGATAGAACTACTAAATACACTAAAAGTGGATTGATTAGCGGAAAGTCAAATGCTTACAAAAAAGCAATTGTACAAGTACAAGAAGGAGAAACAATAGATTTTTACAACAATATCTAATAAAACAAGATGTCAGTAAGAAAATTAAAACCTATTACCCCGGGTCAGCGTTTTAGAGTTGTGAATGGTTTTGACGCCATTACAACTGATAAGCCGGAGCGTTCATTAATCGCACCGATAAAAAACTCAGGAGGTAGAAATAGTCAAGGAAAAATGACCATGCGTTACACAGGCGGTGGTCACAAACAAAGATATCGTATCATTGATTTTAAAAGAACTAAAGTTGGAGTTCCAGCTACAGTGAAATCAATTGAGTACGATCCGAATAGAACTGCTTTTATCGCGTTATTATGGTATGCTGATGGAGAGAAAACGTATATCGTTGCTCAAAACGGTTTACAAGTAGGGCAAACTGTAATGTCTGGAGAAGATGCTTCACCAGAGATTGGAAATACTTTACCATTAAGTAAAATTCCTCTAGGAACTGTAATTTCATGTATTGAATTACGTCCTGGTCAAGGAGCTACTATCGCTAGAAGTGCAGGTACTTTTGCTCAATTAATGGCAAGAGATGGGAAATATGCTACAATTAAAATGCCATCAGGAGAAACAAGATTGATCTTGTTAACTTGTTCTGCAACAATTGGAGCTGTTTCTAACTCTGACCATCAATTAATTGTATCTGGTAAAGCAGGTAGAACAAGATGGTTAGGAAGAAGACCAAGAACAAGACCAGTAGCTATGAACCCTGTTGATCACCCTATGGGAGGTGGTGAAGGACGTTCATCTGGAGGTCACCCACGTTCTAGAAAAGGTCTTCCTGCTAAAGGTTATAGAACTCGTTCTAAAGTTAACCCGAGTAATAAGTATATTGTTGAACGCAGAAAGAAATAATTAGATAGACATGGCACGTTCATTAAAAAAAGGACCTTTTGTACACTATAAATTAGATAAAAAAGTTCAAGAAAATATCGAAAAAGGAAACAAAGGTGTTGTTAAGACTTGGTCTAGAGCATCAATGATTACTCCAGATTTCGTAGGACAAACTATCGCAGTACACAATGGTCGTCAATTTGTTCCAGTTTATGTAACTGAGAACATGGTAGGACACAAATTAGGAGAGTTTTCACCAACTAGATCTTTTAGAGGTCATGCTGGAGCAAAAAATAAAGGTAAAAAATAAGAAGCAATGGGAGTTCGTAAAAGAGAAACAGCAGATGCGAGAAAAGAGGCTAATAAGTCTATAGCTTTCGCGAAATTGAATAACTGCCCTACTTCACCTAGAAAAATGCGCTTAGTAGCAGACTTGGTAAGAGGTCAGAAAGTGGAAAGAGCTTTAAATATATTAAGATTTAGCTCTAAAGAAGCTTCAAGAAAATTAGAGAAATTAGTATTATCTGCAATCAACAATTGGGAGCAGAAAAATGCTGAAGGAAACGTTTCAGAAGCAGGCTTATTTGTTAAAGAAATCCGTGTAGACGGTGGAATGATGTTAAAAAGACTTCGTCCAGCTCCACAAGGAAGAGCACACAGAATTAGAAAACGTTCTAATCACGTTACAATCGTATTAGGACAATTAGATAACACACAAAGCAATTAATTAAGATGGGACAAAAGACAAATCCAATAGGAAACAGACTTGGTATCATCAGAGGATGGGACTCTAACTGGTATGGTGGAAATGATTACGGTGATAAAATCGCTGAAGATTATAAAATCAGAAAGTATATTCATGCTCGTTTATCAAAAGCTAGTGTATCAAAAGTAATTATCGAGAGAACTTTGAAACTTGTAACCGTTACTATCACTACTGCTAGACCTGGTATTATTATCGGAAAAGGTGGTCAAGAGGTAGACAAGTTGAAAGAAGAACTTAAGAAAGTTACCGACAAAGAAGTTCAAATCAACATCTTTGAAATTAAAAGACCAGAGCTTGACGCTTATTTAGTTGCAACAAGCATTGCTCGTCAAATTGAAAGTCGTATTTCTTACAGAAGAGCTATTAAAATGGCTATCGCTGCATCTATGAGAATGAATGCAGAAGGAATTAAAGTTTTAATTTCGGGTCGTTTGAATGGTGCTGAAATGGCACGTTCAGAAGGTTTCAAAGAAGGTAGAATTCCATTGTCAACTTTCAGAGCCGATATTGATTATGCTTTGGCTGAAGCACATACTACTTATGGTAGAATGGGTATCAAAGTATGGATCATGAAAGGTGAAGTGTACGGAAAACGTGATTTATCTCCACTAGTTGGAATGGATAAAAAACAAGCTTCTGGCGGAAAAGGTGGAGATTCTCCAAGAGGAGATAGAAAGCCTTTCAACAAAGGAGGTAAACCAGATGCACGTAAAAGAAAGTAATTTTTTAAATTAAAGAAAAATGTTACAGCCTAAAAGAACAAAATACCGTAAGGTACAAAAAGGTAGAATGAAAGGACTTTCTCAAAGAGGACATGTACTTTCAAATGGAATGTTTGGAATTAAATCTGTACATGAAACAGGTATGTTTTTAACTTCACGTCAAATCGAAGCTGCGCGTATTGCTGCAACTCGTTACATGAAAAGAGAAGGACAACTTTGGATCAATGTATTTCCAGACAAACCTATAACAAAGAAGCCTCTAGAGGTACGTATGGGTAAAGGTAAAGGTGCCGTAGAATATTGGGCTGCCGTTGTTAAACCCGGAAAAATTATGTTTGAAGTTGGAGGTGTACCTTTGTCAGTTGCTAAAGAAGCATTGCGTCTTGCAGCTCAAAAACTTCCAGTTAAAACTAAATTTGTTATTGCTAGAGATTTCGAAGCATAATATAAAAAACTATGAAACAATCAGAAGTTATTAGTCTGTCTACAGCTGAGTTACAAGTGAAACTTAGTCAAGTAAAGAAAACCTATGCTGAATTAAAAACCGCTCACGCTATTTCACCAATTCAAAACCCGCTTCAAATTAGAACAATGAGAAGAACGGTAGCGAGATTGGCAACAGAATTAAGCAAAAGAGAATTGTAATCTGCTGAAAGATGGAAGATAAAAGAAATTTAAGAAAAGAAAGAATTGGGATAGTTACAAGTAACAAAATGGAGAAATCTATTGTTGTTTCTGAAACTAGAAGAGTAAAACACCCAATGTATGGTAAGTTCGTGTTAAAAACTAAAAAATATGTTGCACACGACGAAACAAATGACTGTAACATTGGAGATACAGTAAAGATCATGGAAACAAGACCTTTATCAAAATCAAAATGTTGGAGATTAGTTGAAATCATTGAAAGAGCGAAATAGTTATGGTACAACAAGAATCAAGATTAAAAGTAGCAGATAACACAGGAGCAAAAGAAGTTTTGACTATCCGTGTTTTAGGAGGAACGAAACGTCGTTATGCCTCTGTTGGAGATAAAATTGTAGTATCTATTAAAGATGCAACTCCTAACGGTAACGTAAAAAAAGGAGCTGTTTCAACTGCAGTAGTTGTACGCACCAAAAAAGAAGTGAGAAGAGCTGATGGATCTTACATCCGTTTTGACGATAACGCATGTGTATTGTTAAACGCTGCAGGAGAAATGAGAGGAACTCGTGTTTTTGGTCCAGTAGCTAGAGAACTTCGTGAAAAACAATTCATGAAAATTGTATCATTAGCACCAGAGGTGCTTTAATTCGATTAATGATGACAAAATTAAAAATTAAATCGGGTGACATTGTAAGAGTAATTGCTGGAGACCATAAAGGTGCTGAAGGTAAAGTTCTTAAAGTGAGCCGTGAAGATAATAAAGCGATTGTAGAAGGTACTAATATGGTTTCTAAGCATACCAAACCTAGTGCAAAAAATCCACAAGGAGGAATCGTTAAGAAAGAAGCTCCTATTCACATTTCCAATTTGTCTTTGATAGATCCAAAATCTAAACAAGCTACAAAAACTGGAACTAGAGTAGAAGGAGATAAGAAAGTGAGATTTTCTAAAAAATCAAATCAAGTATTATAGTTATGGCATATATCCCTAGACTAAAAGAAGAATATAAGAGTAGAGTAATCTCTGCCCTTAAAGAAGAGTTCGGTTACAAAAACGTTATGCAAGTTCCTAAACTTGAAAAAATCGTTATTAGCCGTGGAGTTGGTGCAGCAGTATCTGATAAGAAGTTAGTTGACTACGCAGTAGAAGAATTAACTAAAATTACAGGTCAAAAAGCATTAGCTACTATTTCAAAAAAAGACGTTGCATCCTTTAAATTAAGAAAAGGAATGCCTATTGGAGCAAAAGTTACTTTGCGTGGAGAAAGAATGTATGAGTTTTTAGATCGACTTGTTACTTCTGCTTTACCACGTGTAAGAGATTTTGGTGGTATTAAAGCTACTGGATTTGACGGAAGAGGTAATTACAACTTAGGAGTTTTGGAGCAAATCATTTTCCCAGAAATTGATATTGATAAAGTAAACAAAATTGCTGGTATGGATATTACTTTTGTAACTTCAGCAAATACAGATAAAGAAGCAAAATCATTACTAGCAGAATTAGGTTTACCTTTTAAAAAGAATTAAGATATGGCTAAAGAATCAATGAAAGCCCGCGAGGTTAAGAGAGAAAAAACGGTAGCAAAGTATGCTGAAAAGAGAAAAGCTTTATTAGAAGCTGGAGACTATGAAGGATTACAAAAATTACCTAAAAATGCTTCACCTATTCGTTTACACAATCGTTGTAAATTAACTGGTAGACCAAGAGGGTACATGCGTCAATTCGGTATTTCTCGTGTAACTTTCCGTGAAATGGCTAACCAAGGATTAATTCCAGGGGTTAGAAAAGCTAGTTGGTAAAAAATAATTTTTAACTGGTTTCAGGTTCGATAGAAATAGTTTTTATTGAAAACCGTTACCGCAAATTTATACATATGTATACAGATCCAATTGCAGATTATCTTACAAGAGTTAGAAATGCAGTGAGAGCTAACCACAAAGTGGTTGAGATTCCAGCATCTAACCTTAAAAAAGAAATCACAAAGATTTTATTCGATCAAGGATATATCTTAAGTTACAAATTTGAAGATACAACCGTTCAAGGTTCTATCAAAATTGCTTTGAAGTATGATAAAGATACCAAAGAGCCAGTAATTAAAGATATACAAAGAATTAGTAAACCAGGTTTACGTAAGTACGCAGGTGCTTCTAAATTACCAAGAATCTTAAATGGTTTGGGTATTGCTATTGTTTCTACATCAAAAGGATTGATGACAGGAAAACAAGCAAAGCAATTAAATGTTGGTGGAGAAGTAATTTGTTACGTATACTAAATAAAAGCTAAACGATGTCAAGAATAGGAAAAAATCCAGTTGCAATCCCTGCCGGAGTTACTGTTGAAGTAGCAGAAGGAGTGGTTACAGTAAAAGGAAAATTAGGTCAACTTACTCAAGAGTTTTCGGACGTAACAGTAACAGTTGAAGAAGGTCAAGTAATTGTAGAGCGATCTACAGATAACAAAGATCATAGAGCTAAACATGGTTTATACAGAGCATTAATCAGTAACATGGTTAATGGAGTATCTACTGGTTTCACTAATGAATTAGAACTAGTTGGTGTGGGTTATAGAGCTTCTAATCAAGGTCAAAAACTTGATTTAGCTTTAGGATTTTCTCACAATATAATTTTAGATGTTGCTAAAGAAGTAACAGTTGAAACTATATCTGAAAAAGGAAAAAACCCAATTGTTAAACTAACTTCATATGATAAACAACTTTTAGGACAGGTTACTGCGAAAATTAGAAGTTTCCGTAGACCAGAGCCATACAAAGGAAAAGGTATTAAGTTTGTTGGAGAAGTATTAAGAAGAAAAGCAGGTAAATCAGCTTAAAAATAGAGATTATGTCATTAACAAAATCTGAAAGAAGACAGAGAATACAGTATAGAATAAGAAAGATTGTAAGCGGTACTGCTGCAAGACCAAGACTTTCTGTATTCAGAAGTAACAAAGAAATTTATGCTCAATTAATTGATGACGTAAATGGAGTTACTATATTAGCTACTTCCTCTAGAGATAAAGGAGTAGATTCTAAAGGTACTAACGTAGAAGTTGCCAATACAGTTGGAAAACTTATTGCAGAAAAAGCGTTAAAAGCCGGTATTGATACAGTAACCTTTGATAGAGGAGGATACTTATACCACGGTCGTATTAAATCATTAGCAGAAGGCGCAAGAGCCGCTGGACTTAAATTCTAATATATTATGTCTAAATACAAAAATGTAGAATTAGTAAAACCAAGTGGTCTTGAGTTAAAAGATCGTTTGGTAAGTGTAAATCGTGTTACCAAAGTAACAAAAGGTGGTAGAGCTTTTGGTTTTTCTGCGATTGTTGTGGTAGGTGATGAAAACGGTGTTGTTGGTCATGGACTAGGAAAATCTAAAGACGTTTCTGAAGCAATTGCGAAAGCAGTAGAAGATGCAAAGAAAAATCTTGTTAGAATTCCTTTGAGAGGACAATCAGTACCTCACGAACAAAAAGGTAAATTTGGTGGTGCTCGTGTATTCTTAATGCCTGCATCTCATGGTACAGGAGTTATTGCTGGTGGTGCTGTTCGTTCGGTACTTGAATCAGTAGGAATTCACGATGTATTATCAAAATCTCAAGGTTCTTCTAACCCACATAATGTGGTTAAAGCAACTTTTGATGCATTATTACAAATGAGAAGCGCTCACACTGTTGCAAAACAAAGAGGAGTTTCTTTAGAAAAAGTTTTTAAAGGTTAATTCAAGGAAATTATGGCTAAATTATTAGTAAAACAAGTTAGAAGCAAAATCAACTGTCCACTTACACAAAAAAGAGGATTAGAGGCTTTGGGTCTTCGTAAAATGGGACAGGTTGTGGAGCATGATTCAAATCCAGCAATCCTTGGAATGATAAATAAAGTTAAACACTTAGTTTCCGTAGAGGAAGTTAAATAACAATTATAGTTATGAATTTAAGTAACTTACAACCTGCTGAAGGTTCTACGCACAATCAAAACAAAAGAGTTGGTAGAGGAGAAGGTTCTGGTAAAGGTGGTACTTCTGCAAGAGGTCACAAAGGAGCAAAATCTCGTTCAGGATACTCTAAAAAAATTGGTTTTGAAGGAGGTCAAATGCCACTTCAAAGACGTGTACCTAAGTTTGGTTTTAAAAATGTTAACAGAGTAGAATATCAAGGTGTAAACTTAGATACGCTACAAGCTTTAGTAGATAACGGAATTGTTAAAGATACTGTAGATTTTTCAGTATTAGTAGAAAACCGTTTAGCTACCAAAACCGAATTAGTAAAAGTATTGGGTAGAGGTGAACTAAAAGCAAAATTAAAAGTAACTGCTCATAAATTTACTGCTACTGCAAAAGCTGCTATTGAAGCTGCAGGTGGTGAAGTAGTAACCTTATAATTCTCTTATTTTATGAAGAATTTTATTGAATCGTTTAAGAATGTTTGGAAAATAGAAGAGTTAAAGAACCGTATCTTATTTACTTTAGGTTTACTTTTAGTATATAGATTTGGTGCTCACGTAACACTTCCAGGTATTGATGCTACACAGCTAGGTGGGCTTACGGGTCAAACAGAAAAAGGAATTGGATCAATTCTTGATATGTTTACCGGTGGTGCTTTCTCTAAAGCTTCTGTATTTGCATTAGGTATCATGCCTTACATTTCTGCTTCAATTGTTGTTCAATTAATGGGGATTGCAATTCCTTATTTACAGAAATTACAAAAAGATGGTGAAAGTGGTAGAAAAAAGTTAAACCAAATTACAAGATGGTTAACAATAGCAATCACTTTATTACAAGGTCCTGGTTACATGTACAACCTAAGACAAACAATACCTCAAGATGCCTTTTTATTAGGATTTGATTCGTTTGCATTCTTATTCTCATCAGTATTAATTTTAACCACAGGAACAATTTTTGCAATGTGGTTAGGAGAAAAAATTACTGATAAAGGAATTGGAAATGGTATCTCCCTATTAATTATGGTAGGAATCTTAGCTAGATTACCACAATCGTTAATTCAAGAGTTTACCTCTAGAGTTACCAATAATAATGGTGGACCAATGATTCTTGTTTTAGAGATTATAGTTTGGATGCTTGTAATTATTGCTTGTGTATTATTAGTAATGGCAACAAGAAAAATTCCAGTACAATATGCAAGAAGAACAACATCAGGTGATTTTGAACAAGATATGATGGGAGGTAACAGACAATGGATACCATTAAAACTAAATGCTTCAGGTGTTATGCCAATCATTTTTGCACAAGCAATTATGTTTATCCCTGCTGCCTTAGCTGGTTTATCTCAGTCTGAAGCTTCACAATCTATTGCAGGAGCATTTAGTAATATGTTTGGATTATGGTACAATTTGGTATTCGCCTTATTAATCATCATATTTACATACTTTTACACGGCAATTACAGTTCCAACAAATAAAATGGCAGATGATTTAAAAAGAAGTGGTGGTTTTATTCCAGGTGTTAAACCAGGAGTTGAAACGGGCGACTATTTAGATAAAATCATGTCATTGATAACTTTTCCAGGTGCCTTATTCTTAGCTTTAATAGCTGTGTTCCCAGCCATTGTAGTAAGTTTAGATGTACAACAATCATGGGCGATGTTCTATGGTGGAACTTCTTTAATCATTATGGTTGGAGTTGCAATTGATACTATTCAACAAATAAATTCTTATTTATTGAATAAGCATTATGATGGATTGATGAAAAGTGGTAAAAATAGAAAAGCAATAGCTTAATTTTTATGGCAAAACAATCAGCAATAGAACAAGACGGATCAATAATTGAAGCATTATCAAATGCTATGTTCCGTGTAGAATTAGAAAATGGACATGTTGTAATTGCTCATATTTCTGGTAAAATGCGAATGCATTACATTAAATTGTTACCTGGTGACAAAGTTAAACTAGAAATGAGTCCTTACGATTTGTCAAAAGCAAGAATCACTTACAGATACTAAAGTTATTAAAAATGAAAGTAAGAACATCAGTAAAAAAACGAAGCGCAGAATGTAAGATTGTGCGTAGAAAAGGAAGATTATACGTTATTAACAAAAAGAATCCTAGATTTAAACAAAGACAAGGATAATTATGGCAAGAATAGCAGGGGTAGATGTACCTAAAAATAAAAGAGGTGTTATAGCACTAACCTATATCTTCGGAATAGGAAAAAGTAGAGCAATTGAGATTTTAGAAAAAGCTCAAGTTAGCCAAGACATTAAAGTTCAAGATTGGAATGATGACCAAATCGGAGCAATTCGTGATGCGGTATCTTATTACAAAATTGAAGGAGAACTTCGTTCAGAAACATCGTTAAACATTAAACGTTTAATGGATATTGGATGTTACAGAGGAATTCGTCACAGATCTGGTCTTCCATTAAGAGGACAAAGAACTAAAAACAATTCTAGAACAAGAAAAGGAAGAAGAAAAACTGTTGCTAACAAGAAAAAAGCAACTAAATAGTAAATAGTATGGCTAAAGCAAGTACAAAAAAACGTAAAGTTATTATTGAATCTACAGGGGAAGCTCATATTAATGCGACTTTTAACAACATCATTATTTCGTTAACAAACAAAAAAGGTGAGGTTATTTCTTGGTCTTCTGCAGGTAAAATGGGATTCAGAGGTTCTAAAAAGAACACTCCTTATGCTGCTCAAATGGCAGCTGAAGACTGCAGTAGAGTAGCATTAGAAGCTGGTCTTAAGAAAGTAAAAGTTTATGTTAAAGGTCCGGGTAATGGTAGAGAATCTGCTATCCGTTCTATTCATAATAGTGGAGTAGAAGTAACAGAAATAATTGATGTTACTCCAATGCCTCACAATGGATGTCGTCCTCCTAAAAGACGAAGAGTATAATTATAGTATAACAAGAAAAAGAAACAAGATTATCGAAGGATTTATTGACCTGAATTCATAATCTCTTTTTCAAAACAATTTAAAAATGGCAAGATATACTGGTCCTAGTACAAAAATTGCTCGTAAATTTGGCGAAGCAATCTTCGGAGCTGATAAAGCTTTCGAAAAAAGAAATTATCCTCCTGGACAACACGGGATGGCTAAAAAAAGAGGTAAGAAATCAGAATACGCAATCCAGTTAATGGAAAAACAAAAAGCGAAATATTCTTACGGTATCTTAGAAAAACAATTTAGAAACTTATTTGAAAAAGCATCTGCATCAAAAGGAGTTACTGGTGAAATCCTTCTTCAATTATGTGAGTCACGTTTAGACAATGTAGTTTTTAGAATGGGTATTGCTTCTTCAAGAAGAGCTGCGCGTCAAATTGTTTCTCACCGTCACATTACTGTTAACGGAGAATTAGTGAACATTCCTTCTTACCACCTTAAAGCCGGTGATGTTGTAGCTGTTCGTGAAAAATCAAAATCTTTAGAATCTATCGAGCGTTCTTTAGCTAATTCAAGTCATGTATATGAGTGGATTACTTGGAACAATGATACAAAACAAGGTACTTATGTTTCGGTACCTGCAAGATTGCAAATACCAGAAAACATTAAAGAACAATTAATCGTAGAGTTGTACAACAAATAATAATTGACACTAGTCTAAATTATGGCAATATTTAATTTTCAAAAACCCGATAAAGTTATCATGATCGATTCAACCGATTTTGAAGGTAAGTTTGAATTCAGACCTTTAGAACCTGGTTACGGATTGACAGTTGGTAATGCACTAAGAAGAGTTTTACTTTCTGCTCTAGAAGGTTATGCAATTACTTCTACTAAAATAGAAGGTGTAGAGCATGAGTTTTCTACTATTCCTGGAGTTGTTGAAGATGTTACCGAAATTATCCTTAATCTAAAACAAGTACGTTTCAAACGTCAAATTGAAGATATCGATAATGAATCAGTAACCATCTCTATCACAGGAAAAGAGCAAATTACAGCTGGTGATTTTCAAAAATTCATCTCTGGTTTTCAAGTATTGAATCCAGAATTAGTAATTTGTAATCTAGATACAAAAGTTAATTTCAATATGGAATTAACAATTGAAAAAGGTAGAGGATATGTTCCTGCTGAAGAAAACAAAAAGCAAAATGCTGCTATTGGTACTATCTTCACAGATTCTATCTTTACTCCAGTTAAAAACGTGAAATATTCAATTGAAAATTTCCGTGTGGAGCAAAAAACAGATTATGAAAAATTAGTTTTTGAAATTAAAACTGATGGATCTATTAATCCAAAAGATGCCTTAACTGAAGCTGCAAAAGTATTAATTCACCACTTTATGTTGTTCTCTGATGAGAGAATTACTCTTGAAGCAGATGAAATTGCTCAAACCGATTCTTATGATGAAGAATCATTACACATGAGACAATTGCTTAAGACGAAGCTTGTAGATATGGATTTATCTGTAAGAGCTTTGAACTGCCTTAAAGCAGCTGAAGTAGACACATTAGGAGACCTTGTCTCTTTTAATAAACACGATTTAATGAAGTTCCGTAACTTCGGTAAAAAATCTTTAACGGAACTAGACGAACTAGTAGCAGTTAAAAATTTAACTTTCGGAATGGATTTGTCAAAATATAAATTAGATAAAGACTAGTTTCTTTATTCAAGTTAAAAAGCATTTAAAATGAGACACGGAAAGAAAAATAATCACTTAAGCAGACAGACTGGACATAGAAAATCTATGTTAGCTAATATGGCTTGTTCACTTATTGAGCACAAGCGTATTAACACTACTGTTGCTAAAGCTAAAGCGCTTAAACAATTTGTTGAGCCACTTATTACAAAATCAAAAGAAGATACTACACACAATCGTCGTGTGGTTTTTGCTTACTTAAGAAATAAATATGGTGTTACAGAACTTTTTAGAGAAGTAGCAGCAAAAGTAGGTGATCGTCCAGGTGGATACACACGTATTATTAAAGTGGGTAACCGTTTGGGAGATAACGCTGATATGGCAATGATCGAATTAGTAGATTTCAATGAAATTTACAATGGAGGTAAAAAAGAAGAGAAAAAAGCGAAAAGCCGTCGTGGTGGTAAAGCTAAAAAGGCAGAGGCTGCTCCAGTAGT
>JBILNU010000034.1:0-15506 GCA_044374815.1 Flavobacterium sp. | reverse complement strand
AAATTACCCAAAATGGGAGAGAGTGTTGCAGAAGCAACCATTACCAACTGGTTAAAAAATGTAGGAGAAACTATTGCTGCTGATGAAGCGGTTTTAGAAATCGCTACTGATAAAGTTGATAGCGAAGTGCCTAGTGAAGTATCTGGAACTTTAGTTGAAATATTATTTCAAGTTAATGATGTTGTAAAAGTTGGTCAAACAATTGCAATCATTGAAACTGAAGGTGGAAGCGCAACTGTTTCAGCTCCTGTTGCAGCTGCAACTCCTGTAGCAGAACCAGAAGTTACGGCAGAAATAATCAAAGAAGTATCCAAACCAATTGAAGCTGCAAAAGAAGTTGATTTTTCAAATTCTGATAAATTCTTTTCACCATTGGTGAAAAATATCGCCAAAGAAGAAGGTGTTTCAATAGCGGAACTAGAAGGTATTTCGGGTTCTGGAAAAGAAGGACGAGTTACTAAAGAAGACATTTTAAAATATGTAGAAAGCAGAAAATCAGGAAATGCAACTCCTGCACCAAGCGCTCCAAGTCCAAAACCTGTAGCTCACGTAGCACAGCCTGTTTCTGTTAATGGTGGAGACGAAATTGTGGAAATGGATCGTATGCGAAAGCTGATTTCTGGATATATGGTTGCTTCAGTTCAAACTTCTGCTCACGTGCAATCGTTTATTGAAGTGGATGTTACCAATATTGTAAAATGGAGAGATAAAGTTAAAACGGCATTTGAAAAGAGAGAAGGAGAGAAGTTAACTTTTACTCCAATTTTCATGGAAGCGGTTGCTAAAGCTTTAAGAGATTTCCCTGGAATGAATATATCAGTTGATGGAGATTATATTATCAAAAGAAAGAACATCAATTTAGGTATGGCAGCAGCTTTACCTAATGGAAACCTAATTGTTCCGGTTATTAAAAATGCAGATCAATTGAATTTGGTGGGTATGGCTAAAGCTGTAAATGATTTAGGGAATAGAGCTAAAGCAGGTAAATTAAAACCAGATGATACGCAAGGCGGAACCTATACGGTTACAAATGTGGGAACTTTTGGATCAGTATTCGGAACCCCAATTATTAACCAACCACAGGTGGGAATATTAGCTTTAGGAGCGATTCGTAAAGTTCCGGCGGTTATTGAAACACCAGAAGGAGATTTTATTGGAATTCGTCAAAAAATGTTTTTGTCACACAGCTACGACCACCGAGTAGTAGATGGCGCGCTAGGAGGAAGTTTTGTAAAACGTGTTGCAGAATACCTTGAGGCATTTGATGCAAACAGAGAATATTAAGAAGTTAAATTATTAGATTATATTAAAACCCTTTCAACAAGAAAGGGTTTTTTGTTTGTAAATAATACCTCAAAATCGATTGCCAACAAACACAAAATTTTATATTTGCTTATAAATTATAACTAATGGAATTAAAATTAAACCGACCACTTTGTTTTTTTGATTTGGAGACTACAGGAATTGATGTTTCTAAGGATCGAATTGTAGAAATATCCATTTTTAAAGTATTTCCAAATGGAACTACAGAGAGTAAAACATGGTTGGTTAATCCAACTATTCCTATTCCGGCTCAGGCTTCTGCGGTGCATGGAATTACAAATGAAAAAGTAGCCAATGAGCCTACATTTAATGAATTGGCTTCTCAAGTGCACAACATGATTAAAGATTCTGATTTGGGAGGTTTTAATTCCGATCGATTTGATATTCCTTTATTGGCTGAAGAATTATTGCGCGCTGGAGTTGATTTTGATATGAAAAATAGGGTTTCTATTGATGTTCAAACAATCTTCCATAAAAAGGAAGAACGAACACTTAGTGCGGCATATAAATTTTATTGTAATGCCAGTCTTGAAAATGCACATTCTGCAGAAGCAGATACCATAGCAACTTATGAAGTGCTTAAAGCCCAATTGGATCGCTATGATGATTTGGAGAACGATGCCAAATGGCTTTCTGAATTTACCACTAGAAAAAAATCGTTAGATTTTGCTGGATTTATTGCTTTAAATAATGAAGGTAAAGAAATATTTACTTTCGGAAAAAATAAAGGGCAATTGGTAGAAGAAGTATTAGAAAAAGAACCGGGATATTACGGATGGATTCAAGGAGCTGATTTTCCTTTGTATACCAAAAAGGTTTTAACCGGAATCAAACTTAGAAAATTAAATACAAAAGGCTAGTAATATAGAGTTGTCCCATATGAAGATTATTTGCATCGGTAGAAATTATGTAAAGCATATTGAAGAACTTGGAAACGATCGTCCAGACGAACCAGTTGTTTTTTTAAAACCAGATTCTTCTATTTTGTTAAAACAACATCCATTTGTAATCCCTGAGTTTACAGATGATGTGCATCATGAGGTTGAACTACTTGTGAAAATAAATAAAGTAGGGAAGTATATCGTGCCTAAATTTGCTTCCAATTATTATGATGAAATTGGATTAGGAATTGACTTTACAGCAAGAGATTTACAAGCAAAGTTGAAGGAAAAAGGTTTGCCTTGGGAAAAAGCAAAGTCGTTTGATGGCGCTGCAGTTATTGGTGATTTTTATCCTAAAAACGATTTTAAATCACTCGAAAACATTGAGTTCAAACTAGTAAAGAACGGTGAAATTGTTCAACTAGGAACTACCAGTCATATGATTTGGAAAATCGATGAATTGATAGCTCATGTTTCTCAATTTTTCACTTTGAAAAAAGGAGATATTATTTTTACTGGTACTCCAGAAGGAGTTGCTGCTGTGAAACCCAATGATATTTTGGAAGGTTATTTGGAGAATAAGAAATCATTTAGAATTCAAGTAAAATAATGGCTATAAATTACAACCTTGCTAAAGTTTTTGCCTTGGCTGATGGCGATACCGATTTTGTTTTAAAAATCGCTCGAATCTTTGTGGAAGAAGTACCTAAAGATTTGAAAGAATTAGAACTTGCAATTAAGAATAAAGATCATGCACATGCTTTTTTATTTGCACATAAAATAAAACCTTCATTAGAATTGTTTGGCATGTTAATTACTCATGATGATATTATATTGATAGAATCTTGGGCGCAATTAAAAGGAAAAAGAAAAGAAATTGCTGCAACTTTTGATAGCATAAAATTGCAAATAAGAAAAGCAATTAAAGAAATAAAGAAAGATTATTCTATTTGATATAAATAAAAAATCCCCAAGGTGTTCTTGGGGATTTTTTTGTTCAAAAATTAATTTATTCAAATTTTACTTTTACCGTTTTGGTTTCACCATCTCTTATGAATTTTACTTCAAGTTCTTCACCTGGAGTAATTTTGGAGAGCGCTTCCATATAACTATAAACTTCTTTAATCTCGGAGGTGCCAATTTTTGTTATTACATCTCCTTCTTTTATTCCGGCAAGTTGCGCTGGTCTGTTGTCAGTCACTCCATCTACATGTAAACCATCTGGATGCTCGGTATAATCAGGCATAATTCCCATAGTAACTTTGTATTTAGGTCTTGTTTTCCCTGCATTATTTTTTGTTTTAATAAACGCAACCGACTCTAAATCGGCTACATCATTGGCGACTCTAAAAACATAGTCAACAATATTGGTTACACCGGTGTAATTTATTTTAGCTTCATCATCACTCGGTTTGTGGTAATCGGTATGAGTGCCTGTAAAGAAATTCAAAACGGAAATATCTTTCAAGTAAAAAGAAGTATGATCTGTTGGGCCAATACCACTTTCTTCTTGAGTTACGTTAAATCCTGCTGGCTTATTTTTTTCAATAATTGCTTTAAATTCGGCTGCGGTACCTACGCCACCTACAACTAGTTCTTTCTTGTCGTTTAATCTCCCAATCATATCCATATTTATCATGGCTACGACATTTGGATATTTTTCTTTAATTGTTTCAGCCATGTGTTTCGATCCAATTAAGCCATCTTCTTCTCCCGAGAATAAAGCAAAAATGAAGTTCACTTTTTCAGTTGTTTTATTTTTACTGAACATTCTAGCTAATTCTAAAACACCAGAAACTCCCGAAGCATTATCATCAGCACCATTGTGTATTTCTCCTTTTGAATTAGTTTTGGTAGAATTATTGTGTTCGTTTAATCCTAAATGATCGTAATGCGCACCAATAACTATTGTTTTGGCCGCTTTGTTATTTAAATAAGCAATTACATTTCTTCCATTGTTTGCCACACTACTCGCATTAGTTGTATCGTGTGGATTTAAGCGGATGGTGTAATCAAATTTTTGAATGTAATTTTTTCCATCATAGGGTTTTAATCCTAATGACTTGAATTGTGAAGTGATATAATCTGCTGCTTTTTGCTCACCAGCAGATCCAGTTAATCTTCCTTGTAATTCATCGGAAGCCAAATAAGAAATGTGTTTTTTTAATTGCACTGGTTTTGCATTTTCGGTTTCATCAGAATCAACCCAGTCTGCAATGAATACATTGGTTTCTCTTGCTGCAGTTTGTTGTCTGTTGCTTGACCAAACTAATTTTTTTCCGTCTGGGGAAAACATTGGGAATGCATTAAACTCACTTTCCCATGTAATTTGTTTTAAGTTGGTTCCATCAATATCAATCATGTACAATTGAAAATCATACCCCCTTGTTGAATGATGGTTTGATGAAAAAATTATTTTTTTATCAGAAGGATGAAAGAATGGAGCCCAGTTTGCTTTACCTAAATGTGTAATTTGCTTGATATCTGAACCATCAACATTACAAGTATAGATTTCCATTTCGGTTGGGGCAACAACATTATCATTTAGTAATGCTTTGTAATCTGCAATTTCTGCAGTCGTTTTCGGGCGAGAAGAACGAAAAACTAGCTTTTTACTATCGTGTGAAAAGAAACTTCCACCATCATAACCCAATCCGTTGGTAACTTGTTTTAAATTAGTTCCATCAATATCCATGGTCCATAACTCTAAATCTCCAGATCGAGTAGAGGTGAAGGCAATTTTTTTACCATCTGGTGAAACTACAGCTTCAGCATCGTAACCAGGTGAGTTAGTTAATTGTTTAACAATTTTACCATCTAAATCAGTCATGTAGATTTCAAATTCTGGATATACTGCCCAAAGATATTTTCCGTCACGAGGCTTCGGTGCAGGAGGACAGGCATCATTTGATGCAAAAGTTGATGCGTAAATAATATGTTTTCCATCTGGCATAAAATAAGAACAAGTAGTTCTTCCTTTTCCTGATGATATTGGTTTTAATTTATCAGTAGAGTAGGGTGTATTTTGCAAGTCCAACATATAGATTTGGTCACATGACATTCCCATTTTTGGATTATTAATTTGAAGTGTTAGTAATGAGCTATTCGGACTAAAATAGGCTTCTGCGTTATCTCCACCAAAAGTTAGTTTTTGAATGTTTTTTAGATTTTTCTCTTGACCAAATGAGATTAAGCTAATTAAAAGGACAATAAATTGATAGAATAAAATTTTTTTTGAAATGGAATACATGATATAAAGTTGTTTTGTATGTAAGATAAATTTATTTTTCAATGGCATTTTCAAATTTTTCTTCAACTTTTTTCCAATTGATTAAACGGAAGAAATTGTCGATATATTTTTTTCTATTATTTTGATAATTCAAATAATAAGCATGCTCCCATAAATCAATTCCTAGTATTGGCGTACCTGAAATTTCAGATCGAGGCATTAAAGGGTTGTCATGATTTTGAGTATTGGTTATTTGAAGTTTTCCAGATGCATCCACCACAAGCCATGCCCAGCCCGAACCAAATTGTTTATTGGCTGCATCTTTAAATTGAGTTTTGAATTCATCAAAAGAACCAAAATCTCTAGTTATGGTACTTGCAAGAGTATCTGCTGGAGCACTACCTCCTTTTGGAGTTAGTGTTTCAAAATACAAGCTGTGATTATAATAACCGCCTAGATTATTTCTTAATTCGGTGTTCGATAAATCTAATTTTTTAAAAAGATCATTAATTGGAGTATTTTCGGAATCGGTTCCCGAAAGCGCTTTGTTTAAATTATTTGTAAATGTAAAATACTGTTTAGAATAATGTATTTCCATGGTTTGAGCATCAATATTTGGCGCTAAGGCATCATATCTAAAGGGTAATTCAACCAATTCAAATGCTCCCGATTCTACTTTTACATCATCTGGAGACCCTAAAGTTAAATTTTCTTCTACTGATGGCAAAGGGACTTCTACCACCTCTGTATATTTTTTTCTTTTACAAGCTTCTGTTGAAAAAATCAATACAGCACAAAATAAAAGGAGAGTTATTTTTTTCATGTTTTTATTTTTTCTTCGCTATTGATAATATTGCTTCAATATATAATTCTTTGCATTCGTTTTCACTAAGATGACTTATTTGCATCCAAGCATTCATTTTAAATGCATTTCTTAAATCATAGACTGGGTAAATTCGATTTGTAATTGTTCCATGAGTAGACTGTTTGTATAAGGCATAAAGTCGCAATTGCACATCTTGAGGCAGTGACTCTTGAGACATTTCATTAGCTAATTCAACAGCTTCTTCAAATCTTGTTTCTAAGTCTTTTTCTGACATTTATTTGGTTGCAATTATGGTTTTGTTTCCAACTGCTTTTTGATTCAAACGAACATTTATATTTGTTTCTAAAGGAAAGTATAAATCCACTCTAGAGCCGAATTTAATGAAACCGGCATCTTCACCTTGACGAACGAATGTTCCTTCTTCAGCATAGTTTACAATTCTTTTTGCTAACGCTCCAGCTATTTGACGATAAAGGATTTCTCCAAATACTCTATTTTCAATAACTACGGTAGTTCTTTCGTTTTCAGTACTTGCTTTTGGATGCCAAGCTACTAAATATTTTCCTGGATGGTATTTGCTGTATCTTACTTTTCCTCCTATTGCATATCGGGTAACGTGCACATTAATTGGAGACATAAAAATAGAAACCTGAATACGTTTATCTTTAAAATATTCGGGTTCATAAACTTCTTCAATAACCACTACTTTACCATCCACAGGTGCATATACATGCTGATCGTTTGGAACTAGGGCACGATTCGGATTTCTAAAAAATTGAAGGATAATAATTAGTAATACCAACAAAAATAATTGCACCGGTTTTAATATCCACGGATTATCGGTAAGGTAAGGTGTTCCTAATAATAAAACGGTAAAAATGAATGTTGAAATAAGAATAATCTTGGCTCCCTCTTTATGAAACATAATATAAAATTTGATAAAACAAAAATACAAAAGGTGCTACAAATATAACACTATCTAAGCGATCTAAAATACCACCATGACCGGGCATTATTTTTCCGCTATCTTTTACTCCGGCAACACGCTTTAACTTGGATTCAATTAAGTCGCCTAATGTTCCAATAACAGAAGCAATTACAGCGATGGTGATCCATATTTTAATTGATTTTTCGCTAAATTCTGGGCTTGCCTGAATGTAATATTTCGAAATTAGAAAACCTCCCAAAATGCTAAATGCGATACCTCCTATAAATCCTTCAATGGTTTTTTTCGGGGAAATTCGCTCTAATAATTTATGTTTCCCAATTGATTTACCTATGATGTAGGCAAATGTATCGTTCGTCCAAATCAAAATAAACAAACCAATAATTATCTTTGGATTGTATTCTTTTATTCCAAATGATATTTTGGTAATGAATAAAAAGGGAAGAATAATATATCCTAAAAGGTAAATTAATTTGCTTGATTGAGAAATTTCTTGAATACGATCACTAAATAAAAAATGGATGCATTTAAGCGAGGTAATTATTGTGATGCCAAGAAGTATTTGGTATAAAAGTGTAATGTTTATATCTAACAGGTATTGTTTATCGGTTAAATTAAATAAAAAGCTTTGCACTTCTTTTTTATAAAAACAAATAAGAGTTACCCCTCCATATAACTGAAAAGCAAAAATGATAGAGATAATTTTTTTAAGATGAACTAAAGCACAATATTCGTATACGGCAATAAGTAGGAATATTCCGAATAGAATGAAAAAAGTTTCATTTGAATACAGGATTGAAGCGATAAGAAGTGTGATATAAACCACACCAGAAATCGCCCGCTTTAAAGTTTCATTCATGTTACAAATCTTCTAGTAACAATAAATAAAGATTTTTTGCAGAGCTGCCATAAGTTAAGAAATCTTCTTCTTGAACTTTTTCAAAATACTTGATTGCAGTAATATTGGTTGGGTAATCTTTATCGTATTTCTTTTTGATAGCACGCAGTCCGTCACTTTTTGTTTCTAGAATTTGACTAGTCGTAGCCAAAATTACAATATTGTCCGGAAGTTCGTTTGGTTTTTTATGTTTTATTTGATTAGAAGAAAATAAAACCGACCCTTCATCTGCTAACAAATTTTCGCAACTTGCAAAAAAGAATTTTGGTGCAGTAATGTTTTTATATTCTAATTTATTTTCTTCTAATAGAGAAAATAATTTTGTTTCATTACATAAAACTTCGCTTTCAAACCAATCGTTTTCTTCTAAAATATTTTCGAATTGTTCTTTAACTTCATTAAGATTTTCACAGTAGATAAATTTCCCACCATTTTTCTTAAAGTTAAAGGTGAATAAATCATCTACAGGCAGGTTGGAAGGTATTGGGCTGTTGTACTCACTTTCTCCATCCCCTTGAGATGAGTCGTTGCCTCCGCCAAAAATTTTTCTAAAAAGACTCATAGTTTTAAATAAAATTCTTTATTTCTTGCTTGAAAACTTTCAAAGATAAAAAAATCTTAATTCAAAAACATTTTTTGAATTAAGATTTTTACAGATTTATTAAAAAAATATTTATCCTACAACTTCAGATGTGTTGTTTTCTTCTGAAATTTGATATGGTCTTTTACCAAATATAGCTTCTAAATCATCTTTAAAAATCACCTCTTTTTCAATAAGAATATCCGCGAGTTGTAATAATTTTTCTTTGTTTTCTTTCAAAATCATAATTGCTCTAGTATATTGACTTTCAATGAGTAAAGAAATTTCTTTGTCTATAGTAATTGCAGTTTCCTCTGAATAAGGCTTGTTAAAATTGTATTCACTTTGACCTGATGAATCGTAATAAGTTACATTCCCCAATTTGTCATTCAAACCATAAATAGTAACCATTGCGCGTGCTTGTTTAGTTACTTTTTCTAAGTCGGATAAAGCACCAGTTGATATTGTATCAAATATTACTTTTTCTGCAGCTCTACCTCCCATTGTTGCACACATTTCATCAAGCATTTGATCTGGTCGAACAATTAATCGTTCTTCAGGTAAATACCAAGCAGCGCCTAGACTTTGTCCTCTAGGAACTATAGTAACTTTAATTAGTGGTGCTGCATGTTCTAACATCCAACTTACCGTTGCGTGACCCGCCTCGTGAATTGCAATTGCTCTTTTTTCGGCAGGAGTAACAATTTTATTTTTCTTTTCTAATCCACCTACAATTCGGTCTACAGCATCTAAGAAATCTTGTTTGTCTACCGCAGTTTTGTTGTTTCTTGCTGCAATTAATGCCGCTTCATTACATACATTTGCAATGTCTGCTCCAGAGAAACCTGGGGTTTGTTTTGCTAAAAATTCAGTATCCAAACCTTCTACTTTTTTAAGTGGTGCTAAATGCACTTCAAAGATCTCTTTACGCTCTCTAATGTCTGGTAAATCAACATAAATTTGACGGTCAAAACGACCTGCACGCATTAATGCTTTATCCAAAACATCGGCTCTATTGGTAGCTGCCAATACAATTACATGGGTATTGGTTCCAAAACCATCCATTTCGGTAAGTAATTGATTTAATGTATTTTCTCTTTCGTCGTTACCTCCCGAAAAATTATTTTTTCCTCTAGCTCTACCTACGGCGTCAATTTCATCAATGAAAATAATTGCCGGTGATTTTTCTTTGGCTTGTTTGAATAAATCTCTAACTCTAGAAGCACCAACACCAACAAACATTTCAACAAAATCAGATCCCGAAAGCGAAAAGAAAGGAACTTTTGCTTCTCCGGCAACTGCTTTTGCCAATAAGGTTTTTCCTGTTCCAGGAGGACCTACTAGCAAAGCTCCTTTTGGAATTTTACCACCAAGTACGGTATATTTCTCTGGATTTTTTAAGAACTCAACTATTTCTTGAACTTCTTCTTTTGCACCTTCTAAACCGGCTACATCTTTAAATGTAATTTTCACATCTTCTTTTTCGTCAAATAATTTAGCTCTTGATTTTCCGATATTGAAAATTTGACCCCCGCCTCCACCAGCACCACCTGACATTCTTCTCATAAAAAACAACCATACTCCAATTAAAAGTAACATAGGTAAAAATCCTACAATATATTCGGTCCAATCACTTTTAATTTTAAAATCATAATCCTTAAGCTTTTTGGCATTTTTTGCTTGTATTAATTTGTTTTCAAAATTTTGAGCGTCCGCAATTTCAAAAACATAATGTGGGCCTTTATTAACCCCACCAAAAACAGGATCTTTCGCAACTTTACTATTGGATTTATCTTTTAAAGCTTTAGAATTTAAATAGGCTTCTGCTTGTACTTTGTTAAAAACAATTACCTTTTCTATTTGACCACTATTTAATAACTCATCAAATTTTGATGAAGATATTTTGGTTGGATCTTGAAATCCGGTGCTATTAAAAATATCTAGAAGAACAAACAAAAAAATGATTGCTCCAGAAATCCACCACGGACTAAATTTTAAACCACTTGGTTTTTTATTGTCTGCCATTATATTTTTTTTGTTTAGTTTTTATTTGCAATTGAAGTAATTTTAGCATCTCCCCACAAACCTTCAATATTGTAATATTCTCGAATTTCTTTTTGAAAAACATGTACTACAATACTTACATAATCCATTAATACCCATTCTGCATTATCGGTACCTTCTACATGCCAAGGTTTATCTTTAATTTCTTTTGAAACAATTTTTTGTATTGAATTTACAATTGCATTTACTTGTGTATTTGAAGTCCCACTACATACAACAAAGTAATCGCATACCGCGTTGTCAATTTCTCTTAAATCAAGAATATCAATATCATTTCCTTTAACTTCTTCAATTCCTTTTAGAATGTTTGTTAATAAAACATCGGTGCTCACTGTTTTTTTTGCCATCTATTATTTTGTATGAAATGCAAATGTATCAAAAATTGTCCTTAATTTTGAAGCTTAACATAAGTTTAAGCGTCAATTTATTTAATATATTTTTCATGTCTGTAATCAAACTCAGTGCCATAGATTCTACAAACGACTATTTAAAGGAGCTTTCTCGAAATCAAATTGTAGAAAATTTTACCACAGTTGTTGCAAATAAGCAAACAAAGGGTAGGGGGCAGATGGGGTCTAACTGGGTATCTGAAGAAGGTAAGAATCTAATTACTAGTATTTTGATTAAAGATATTTTACAAGAGGTTGATGAAATTTTTCATCTTAATGTAGCCATTGCATTATCTATTTTTGAGGTATTAAAATCTAATAACTTGCCTAATTTAGCTATTAAATGGCCTAACGACATTATGTCAGAGCATAAAAAAATTGCTGGCATATTAATTGAAAACAGTATTAAATCGGATGGAAAAATAGAATCGATAGTTGGAATAGGTTTAAATGTAAACCAAAAAAGTTTTGAAAACTTGCCAAAAGCATCCTCAATGTCCTTGATAACCAATTCTGAATATGATTTAGATGAAATTTTAAACCAGTTAATTTTTCAAATTAAGAAAAATTGCAGTTATATACTTACTAAGCATACCGATAGATTGTGGCAAGAGTATCACAATTATTTATATAAAATAAATCTGCCTTTGGCGTTTAAAGATGCCAATCAACATAATTTTATGGGAATTATACAGGGAGTTTCCTTAAATGGATTGTTGGAAATAAAACTGGAAGACGATTCAATAAAAAGCTTCGGAATTAAAGAAGTTCAAATTTTATAGTAACCAATTACAATTTTTGCATATTATTTGCCAAAGTCTCCATGAATTTGGTAATAGGTCCTTTGATCATCATTGCCATCATGGGATTGAAATCTCCTTCAAAATCTAGTTGTACTTCGCTTGAATTTGGGGAAACTTCATTTATTGATGCATTTAAAGAAAAAGGTAATTTATCGCTTGCAGCAACCAATACAATTTTTGAATTTGGAGTCCCTTCTTTTAATCTCAATTTGATTTCAGGCATGCCAGATAACCCGAAATTAAAAATATCATCTCCTAAAACTTCAAATTTTGCAATATTATCCGGCATTAATTTTTCGTAATTTGTAACATCAGATAAAGCATTGAATAAATATTCAGATGATTTTTCTACAATAACTTTCGGACTTTCTAAATTCATTTTTATTGTTTTGCGAGGAACGAATCATTTTCTTCCTCTAATTATATATAATTATACTCCCCAAGTAGAAGGACTCATGCGCCATTCTTGAAGTGTTGTTTGTTCTTTTTCGGTAATATAATTTTTAGCAACAGCTAAATTTAACAAGTTGTTATAGTTGCTTAGCGTGTGCAATTCAACACCTGCATTTTTAAAATTTTCTTCAGCAACAGCAAAACCATAGGTAAAAATTGCAAGCATACCTTTCACATTTGCTCCTGCTTCAATTAATGCTTCTACTGCCATTAAACTACTATTTCCAGTTGAAATTAAATCTTCAACAACAACAACCGTTTGTCCTTTTTGTAAAAAACCCTCTACTTTATTTTGTCTTCCATGTTTTTTTGCCTCGGGTCTTACATATACAAATGGCAATCCTAGTTCTTCAGCAACAAGAATTCCTATTCCAATTGCACCTGTGGCAACCCCTGCAATAACATCTGGCTTACCATAAATTTCGGTAATTTGTTTGGCAAATTCATTTCTAATGAAATTTCTAATTACTGGAAATGAAAGAGTTAATCTATTGTCACAATAAATTGGAGAATTCCAACCAGAAGCCCACTTAAAAGGATTTGATGGATTCAATTTAATTGCATTTATTTGCAAAAGCAATTCGGCTGTTTTTTCGGCTGTTTTAATATCTCTAATCATACTGCAAATGTATAAAGTTTTTGTAAACGACAAACCACTTTTTTTAACAAATGAAGTTGAAAAAGAAACCGACTTTAAACTTTTTTTACTTGAAAGTGTTGATATAGAACAGCTTATAATTAAAATGTTTAACAATAAGATTAATAAAGCTTATTTGTATCATCCTGATGAAAAGGAAATATTAGATAAGGTTAAAGAAAAAATACCTGTTAAAAAAGCAGGAGGTGGATTGGTTTATAATAAAAAAGGGGAAGTTTTATTTATTTTTAGAAATGGTAAATGGGACTTACCTAAGGGTGGTTGTGATAAAGAAGAAGAAATTGAAGATTGTTCTATTCGTGAAGTGGAAGAAGAAACAGGTGTAACCAATTTGAAAATTTCAAAAAAATTACAAAAAACCTACCATGTGTTTAAAAGAAATGGAGTTTACAGATTAAAAGTCACTCACTGGTTTGAAATGACTACCACATTTGAGGGAACCCCAATTCCGCAAGAAAATGAAGGAATAGAAAAAGTAGCTTGGCTAAATAAAGAGCAAATAAAGGAAGCTCTCACTAATTCGTATGAGAACATCAAACTTTTATTTGAAAATTAGTTTTACTTATTAATTCGAACCGAATCAGGTACCAAAACGGTATAATCTCCGCCATTACGAATTACATCGCGCACAATGCTTGAGCTGATATACGATGTTTTTGCAGCCGTTAGTAAAAAGACGGTTTCAATTTTTGATAATTTTCTATTGGTGTGTGCGATTGCTTTTTCAAACTCAAAATCGGCTGGATTTCTTAAACCACGAAGTATGAATTGAGCATTTTCTTTGTGACATAAATCAATGGTTAACCCTTCGTAGGTAATCACTTTTACTTTTGGTTCGTCTTTAAAAGCTTCTTCAATAAAACGTTTACGATCTTCTATTGAAAACATGTATTTTTTATCGGCATTAATTCCGATAGCAACGATTACTTCATCAAATAATGAAATGCCTCTTTTTATTATATCAAAATGCCCCTTGGTAATTGGATCAAACGATCCAGGAAATATAGCTCTTTTCATTTTTTAGTTATCAGTTATCAGTTGTCGGTTATGATTTAATCTTAGAATATACACCTGACAACAATTATTACTTTTTCCAAATTGGTTTGCGCTGTAAAGCTAAATTAATTTCGTTTTCTAGCAAATTACTCATTTCCATTTTGGCATAGGCTGCTTGCTGAGGGAATATACTTTGTGGCGATAACCCCGGATTGGTATTGATTTCAATGAAATGCGGAACATCATTCATAATGATGAAATCGGTTCTTGAAAAACCCGTCATACCCAAAGATTCATATACTTTTTTGGCCGTTTCAATCACTCGATTTTCAACTTCTTGTGATATTCTAGCCGGAGTAATTTCTTCTGATTTTCCTAAGTATTTGGCCTCATAATCAAAGAAGGAGTTTTGCGAAAGTATTTCGGTGATTCCTAAAACTTTGGTTTCACCTTGGTATTTTAAAACTCCTACTGATACTTCGCGTCCATTTAAGTAGGATTCAATTAAAATGTCGTTGTCTTCTGCGAAAGCAAAATCAAGTGCTTTTTGAAAATCTTCAAGTGTGGTAACCATGGAAACTCCTAATGAGCTTCCGGATTGATTTGGTTTCACAAAAAAAGGAAGTCCTAATTCGGCAGCTACTTTAGTTCCATCTATTGTATCGCCTTTGGTTACATAAATTGAATTGGCTTTAGGAATATTAAATTTGGATAAAACTGAAAGCGTATCTCTTTTATTAAAAGTCAATGCCGATTGGTAAAAATTACAGCCAGTGTAAGGTAAATCAACCAATTCCCAATAAGCTTGCATGTGTCCGTCTTCTCCTGGTGTGCCGTGAATGGTATTGACTGCAACCTCAAATTTAATTTTTTGGTTGTCTTTCAAAATCGAAAAATCAGATTTGTCTATGGGAAACTTCACACCATCAATTAAACAATACCAATCGTTTAAAAGAATATGCACTTCAAAAGGGGTATATTTAGATTGATCTAAACTGGTCAAGATTAACTGTCCGCTTCGTAAGGATATTACCGATTCATCAGAATATCCTCCCATAACAACTGCTACGTTCATTGAGGAAATTTTTAATTACTATACAAAAATAGCACAATTGTTGGAACTAAAAATTATATATTTGCCTTAAATACATTTTTTATGAGTTTAAGAAAATATCTTTCCAGTAAAGTTTTTGTTGCCCAAATGTTATCAGCATTGATAGTAGTGGCAGTAATTGCTTTTTTATTTTTTCATTGGATCACTTTTGTTACCAATCATGGCGATGAAATTACAGTGCCTAATTTGGCTCGATTAAACGAAGAGCAAGTAGATGAAAAATTAAGCGAACTCGATTTAGATTACGAAATTATTGATACAGTTGATTACAATCCGGGTTACCCAAAACTAACAGTAGTACAGCAGGAACCAACAGCTGGCTCAAAAGTAAAAGGCGGAAGAAAAA
>JBILNU010000123.1:0-4393 GCA_044374815.1 Flavobacterium sp. | reverse complement strand
TACTGTGGTTATTTTTCCTTTATTGAAATTTATCAAAGGAAACCCAGTTGATATTGGCACAAAAATCGGAACCTTTTTGGTTGAAAATGTAAATGAGGTTGAAAAATTTAATGTAGTTGCTGGGTTCTTAAATATTGTAATTTCTGATTCCTATTATCTTAATTTTTTCAATGAAATTAAAGATAATCCTTCTTTTGGTTATGTCTCTGCTTCCGCAAATAATGGAAAATCAGGAGCAGTTATGGTTGAATATTCTTCACCAAACACCAATAAACCACTGCATCTTGGACATATTCGTAATAATTTATTAGGTTATTCTGTTTCTGAAATTTTAAAGGCAGCCGGAAACAAAGTATATAAAACCCAAATCATAAATGATCGAGGAATCCATATCTGTAAATCGATGTTGGCTTGGAAAAAATTTGGCGAAGGCCAAACTCCTGAAAATACAGGTTTAAAAGGGGATAAGCTAGTTGGAAATTTTTATGTTGAATTCGATAAGGTTTATAAGTCGGAAATTGCTCAATTAATGGTACAAGGCAAAACCGAAGACGAGGCGAAAAAACAAGCGCCAAGTTTGATTGAAGCGCAACAAATGTTATTGGATTGGGAGGCTGGAAAACCGGAAGTTATGCAGCTTTGGAAAACGATGAATCAATGGGTTTATGATGGGTTTGAACAGACTTATAAAAATCTTGGAGTGGATTTTGATTCGTATTACTACGAAAGCAATACCTATCTTTTAGGAAAAGAAGTAGTTCAATTCGGATTAGAAAAAGGGATTTTTGAAAAAGACCCAGATGGTTCGGTTTGGATTGATTTAACTCCGGATGGTTTGGATCGTAAAATTGTGTTGCGTTCAGATGGAACAGCAGTTTATATGACGCAAGATATAGGTACTGCAATTCAGAGAGTTAAAGATTTTCAAGATGTTGCAGGAATGGTTTATACTGTAGGTAATGAACAAGATTATCACTTCAAAGTTTTGTTTCTTATTTTGAAAAAATTAGGTTTCAATTGGGCCGAAAATCTATACCATTTATCATACGGAATGGTTGAATTGCCTTCCGGTAAAATGAAATCACGGGAAGGAACCGTAGTGGATGCCGATGATTTAATGGAGGAGATGACGGCTACTGCAAAATCTATTTCTGAAGAATTAGGTAAATTAGATGGTTATTCAGAGGAAGAAAAAGAAAGATTATATAAAACAATCGGTCTAGGAGCATTGAAATATTACATGCTTAAAGTGGATCCGAAAAAATCTATGATGTTTAATCCAGAAGAATCAGTAGATTTTGCAGGAAATACTGGGCCTTTTATTCAATATACTTACGCTCGAATTCAATCGATCTTGCGCAAAGCAGATTTTGATTTTAAATCGAATGTTAATGAAGGATCGTTACACCCAAAAGAGAAAGAGTTGATTAAACAAATCGCGCTGTTTCCAGAGGCAATTCAGGATGCTGCAAACAATCATAGTCCAGCATTGATTGCAAATTATACCTATGAATTAGTAAAAGAATACAATTCGTTTTATCAAACTGTTTCGATTCTTGGTGAAGAAAATCAATCTAAAAAAATATTCCGGGTTCAATTATCTAACAAAGTTGCAGAAACTATTAAATTAGCTTTTAAACTATTAGGTATTGAAGTTCCTGAGAGAATGTAATTTTAAATATCTAAAAATTTGATATTTTTTTATACTATTTTAAACTATTTTTAGTTTTATAAATAATTATAATAATTTATTTTTTTTAAATCTCCTTATCGTTTAACTAATAACTTAACTAAATGAAAACATTAAAATTAATACCAGTTTTAATTTGCATATTTGTGCTAAATGTTGCTTCAATGTGCAGTAGTGATGATAATAATTCAAACTCATCTGCTAATCCAGCTCCTGTAATTAATGCAGTTAGTCAAGGAACATGGCGAATAACTCTTTATAATGACTCCGGAACTATCAAGACCTCAAATTTTACAGGTTACAACTTTACATTTGCATCAAGTAATGCTTTAATTGCAACCAATGGTTCAAATACATATAATGGAACTTGGTCAGTTACAACAAGTAATTCTACTGATGACAATCCAAGTAATGATTTAGATTTTAACATTGGATTTACTGCTCCAACTAATTTTGTAGAACTTTCAGATGATTGGGACATAATTACTTATTCCGCAACAAAAATTCAATTGATTGATATAAGTGGTGGAAACGGAGGAACAGATTATTTAACTTTTGAAAAAAATTAAGCAGTCAAAAATATATTTAAAAACCATTCGATTTTCGAATGGTTTTTTTATTTATTACTTTATTCTTCATTCTAAATGATTAAATTTGCACTTTATTTTTAAAGAAATACACACAAAACATGTTTAATAATTTAAGCGAAAAATTAGATAAAGCCTTTCATATCCTTAAAGGACACGGTAAAATAACCGAAGTAAACGTTGCTGATACCTTAAAGGAAGTGCGTCGAGCTCTGTTGGATGCCGATGTTAACTTTAAAATTGCTAAAGATTTTACTACCAAAGTAAAAGAAAAAGCAATGGGTCAAAATGTATTGACTACGCTTGAACCAGGGCAATTATTGGTGAAATTAGTTAAAGATGAATTAACTGAATTGATGGGGGGTGATGCTGCAGGGGTTAATCTTTCGGGTAATCCAACAGTGATCTTGATGTCGGGGTTACAAGGTTCGGGTAAAACTACTTTTTCTGGAAAATTAGCAAATTATCTAAAAACTAAAAAGAATAAAAAACCGCTTTTGGTGGCTTGTGATATCTACCGCCCTGCAGCGATTAATCAGTTGCATGTAGTTGGAGATCAAATAGGTGTAGAAGTGTATTCTGAGCCAGAAAATAAAAATCCAGTTGATATTTCTCTTAAAGCTATTGCTTATGCTAAAGCAAATGGATTTAATGTGGTGATTGTCGATACTGCTGGTCGTTTGGCTGTGGATGAGGAAATGATGACCGAAATTGCAAACGTACACAAAGCAATTCAGCCGCAAGAAACGCTTTTTGTGGTGGATGCTATGACAGGTCAGGATGCTGTAAATACAGCTAAGGCTTTTAATGATAGATTGAATTTTGACGGAGTAATTCTGACAAAATTAGACGGGGATACACGTGGTGGAGCTGCAATTACGATTAAATCGGTAGTAAATAAACCAATCAAATTTGTGGGTACTGGAGAGAAAATGGATGCAATTGATGTGTTTTATCCTTCTCGTATGGCCGATCGTATACTTGGAATGGGAGACGTGGTTTCCTTAGTAGAAAGAGCTCAGGAGCAGTATAATGAAGAAGAAGCTAGAAAATTACAAAAGAAGATTGCTAAAAACGAGTTCGGTTTTGATGATTTTTTGTCTCAAATACAGCAAATCAAAAAAATGGGAAGCATGAAAGATTTAATTGGAATGATTCCTGGTGCTGGAAAAGCAATGAAAGATGTAGAAATTGAAGATGATGCGTTCAAATATATTGAGGCAATAATCTATTCAATGACTCCTAAAGAAAGAAGTAGACCTTCAATCATTGATATGAAAAGAAAAAATAGAATTGCAAAAGGTTCTGGAAGAAAAATAGAAGAGGTGAATCAGTTGATGAAACAGTTCGAGCAAATGAGTAAAATGATGAAAATGATGCAAGGACCTGGAGGAAAAAATATGATGCGCATGATGGGCGGAATGCCTGGAGGTATGCCAAAAATATAAGAAAAAGACGTGATTTATCGCGTCTTTTTTTGTTAAATAAAAAATACAAAAAACAACACATAAATATTTAGAAATGACTATTTTAGACGGAAAAAAAGTATCGGAAGATATAAAAAATGAAATCGCAGCCGAAGTTCAAAAAATGAAAGACAACGG
Organism: Flavobacterium sp.; assembly: GCA_044374815.1. GTDB lineage: Bacteria > Bacteroidota > Bacteroidia > Flavobacteriales > Flavobacteriaceae > Flavobacterium. The sequence goes on along the minus strand of JBILNU010000123.1, from coordinate 512 downwards.
AGAGAAAGTTCCGCATTTAGCAGCAATAATTGTTGGTAATGATGGGGCTAGTTTGACTTATGTTGGAAGCAAAGTAAAAGCTTGTGAACGTGTAGGATTCGAATCGACTATGGTTAAAATGCCAAGCACAACTTCGGAAACCGAATTACTTAAAAAAATTACCGAGCTAAATCAGAATAAAGATATTGATGGTTTTATTGTGCAATTGCCACTACCAAAACAAATCGATACCCAAAGCGTAATTAATGCGATTGATCCAAGCAAAGATGTAGACGGGTTTCATCCTGAAAACTTCGGTAAAATGGCCTTGGATATGAGTACTTTTATTCCGGCTACTCCGTTCGGAATATTAGAATTATTAGAGCGTTATAAGGTCCCTACAGATGGAAAACATACCGTAATTATTGGACGAAGTCATATTGTGGGTAGACCAATGAGTATTTTAATGGGAAGAAATCAATTTCCTGGTAATTCTACGGTTACTCTAACGCACAGTCATACCAAAAACATTA
>JBILNU010000033.1:0-15624 GCA_044374815.1 Flavobacterium sp. | reverse complement strand
ATCAGAGGAGTTTCTCAATAATTCCAATCTTTTTAACGAACCAATAGTTTGAATCATTGGCAACGCTTTTGCAAACATTTGTGAACGCAAATTGTATTTCAAATAATCAATTACATCTTTATCTCCAGCCACAAAAGCACCAATATTTGCCATTGATTTAGCAAAAGTAGAAAAGTAAATATCAATTCCGTCTTGACAACCTTGCTCTTCACCTGCTCCAGCTCCTGTTTTACCTAGAGTTCCAAATCCATGAGCATCATCAACTAACAATCGGAAATTGTATTTTTTCTTCATTTCAACCACTTCTTTCAACTTACCTTGTTGTCCACGCATTCCAAAAACACCTTCGGTAATAAATAAAATTCCACCTCCAGTTTCTTCTGCAAGTTTGGTTGCACGTTGTAAGTTCTTCTCCATGCTTTCAATGTCGTTATGACGATAGGTAAAACGTTTACCCATGTGTAAACGAACCCCATCAATAATACATGCATGTGCGTCTACATCATAAACAATTACATCGTTTTTAGTAACCAAAGCGTCAATAGTTGACATAATTCCTTGGTAACCAAAGTTTAATAAATAAGCCGATTCTTTCATTACAAAAGCTGCCAATTCATTCTCTAATTGTTCGTGGTATTTGGTATGACCGCTCATCATACGAGCTCCCATTGGATAAGCCGCTCCATAAGCAATCGCAGCTTCAGTATCTGCTTTTCTAACTTCCGGATGATTTGCAAGACCTAAATAGTCGTTCAAACTCCAATTTAATATATTTTTACCTTGAAATTGCATTCTAGGACCTAATTCACCTTCTAATTTAGGAAATACAAAATATCCTTCGGCTTGAGAAGCCCATTTTCCAAGAGGTCCTTTATTGTTTTGTATTCTTTCAAATAAATCTTTTACCATGATACATATATTGTTTAAAACGTTGCAAAAATAACAATAAATATAATTTTTTAAGGAACTATTTCCTACGAATCTATAAACAACTTTTAAACATTCTAATAATTTGTTTATGATTTATAGCATTAAAATATTCTATTTTTGTTTAATAATTAATTTAAATTAAATTTTTAAATAATGAAACTTGTTTTTGCTTCTAACAACGCCTATAAGATTAAAGAAATTCAGCAATTAGTTCCTGAGTACATTCAAATTGTTAGCCTAAAAGATATTGGCTGTACTGAAGATATTCCGGAAACGGCAGAGACAATTGAAGGAAACGCCATATTAAAAGCGAATTATATCACCAATAAATATGGACTAAATTGTTTTGCTGATGACTCAGGCCTTGAGGTAGATGCATTAAACGGCGCACCAGGTGTATACTCTGCCCGATATGCTGGAGAACCCAAAGACGATTCGAAAAACATAGATGAATTGCTTTTAAACTTAGAAAAGCAATCCAACAGAAAAGCCAATTTCAAGACTGTAATTTGCTTAAATTACAACGGAAAACAAACACTTTTCACTGGAATAATAAACGGAAAAATTATCGATGAAAGAATTGGATCAAATGGATTTGGCTACGATCCTATTTTTGTAGCGGATGGAATGACCCAAACTTTTGCCGAATTATCGATGGAAGAAAAATCTGGAATAAGCCATCGAGGGATTGCGGTTAAGCAATTGATTGATTTTTTAAATAACGGAAACTGATTTACGTTCTAAAAACAAACTTGTCCCTGCAGGGTAACCAACAGCACTTTCAAAGAACACATTTCCTTTTTCATAATGTGCTTCAATCAAAAAATTATTACCTCTATAAAACGAATTAACAACTTCTACTTGTAATGAAGATTTTGCAACAACGACTAATTCATGAGGATATATTAGTTGCATAGTTCCCTCAATTTCAATTTCGTTTACATCACCAAACAAGGAGGCTACGTAATGATTTTTTGGATGCTGATACAAAAATTCTGGCGTTCCTACCTCAATAATTTCACCCTTTTTCATAACCAAAACTTCCTCGGTAAAAGAGAGCACATCGGTGCTATCGTGCGTGGCAACTATACAAGTTATTTCTTTCTTTTTCAAATAAGTAAAAAGCCTTCGGCGTAAACTATTTTTTCTGAAATTATCGATATGGCTAAAGGGCTCATCAAGCAAAAGCAATTCAGGCTCTAAAGCTAAAACTCGCGCTATAGCTACTCTTTGCATCTGACCGCCACTTAAATATTTTGCTTTCACAGATGCAAAATCTTGCATCTCAACAATCTCCAACAACTCGTTAATTCGAGCATTTTTTACTTCTGGATAAATATTTGAAAGGTACTTGCCAACATTTTCGGCAACAGTAATGTAGGGCATCAAATCAAAATCTTGGGCAAGATATTTCATAGAATCCATACCCGGAATCAGATTGAATTTTGGGCCTAAAACCGGTATTGCATTCCAATTAATAGCCCCCGAATCCAAGTCGTATAATCCATAAATCAATTTCAATAACGTACTTTTTCCGCAACCACTTTCACCAATAATTGCAGCTGTTTTACCTTTTTGTAAAGTAAAACTGCAATTGGAAATAGTGATCTCCTTTTGATACGAAAAATAAACACTTTGTACCTCTAACATTTGGCAAAGGTTGCTAATTTTATTCAAATTTTTTATGAGAAATAATTATTATTTTTACCAAATGCAAAAAATAATCTTATTCCTATATTTTTTCATTTGGAGCTCTACATTTGGGCAACAAAAAAAAATATTAACGACTGCGGATTCAAATTCAATTCAATCCAGCTATACCAATTGGATCAATTACTATGATGCCAACATCATCCTTTCAAGTGATTTTAATCCATTGGATGAAAATAACAATCAAATCACAAAGGAAGATTTCTTAACGCAACTTACTAAAGGCGAATACATTCCGTTTATAGAAAAAACAATAAACAATTATAGATTAATTCGAATAAATACCAATTCCGATACCAGCATTAGAGCAAGTATCACCGAAAAAGCAATTGAAGAATTGGAGCATTTTAAAATGGAAGGTACTTTGTTTCCAGAATTTAATTTTAAAGACCTAAACGGAAAAACCATCACTAACGAAAGCTTCAAAGATAAAATTGTAGTCATAAAATGTTGGTACATTCATTGTCCGTTGTGTATTAAAGAATTTCCCTATGTAAACAAATTAGTTGCGCAATACAAAGACCGAAATGATATTTTATTTATCAGCTTAGCAGAAGATTCTCCTGAGCAATTAACTAAATTTCTTTCAAAAAAGCCGCTATCCTATTTGGTGGTTCCAAATATGAAAAAGTACATGAATGAAACACTTCATTTGAATGCATTTCCTACCCATTTTATCTTAAACAAGAAAGGTCAAATTGCAAAAGTTCTATTGGATTACAAAGGACTAGAACTAGCACTTAAGAAAGAAAGTCAAAAATAATTATGTCTTTTCAACCCGTCTAAAAAATACTCAAATTACCCACTAAAGTCGAAAGCAATTTATTACTTTTGCAGCAAATTTTAACACTCAATATTTATGCTTACCGTATCTAATTTATCTGTTCAATTTGGAAAAAGAATATTATTTGACGAGGTAAACACCTCTTTTGTTCAAGGCAATTGTTATGGAGTAATTGGTGCAAATGGCGCCGGAAAATCAACATTTTTAAAAATTCTAGCTGGTGAAATAGAACCAACTTCTGGAAGAGTGATTTTGGAACCTGGAAAAAGAATGTCGGTTTTGAATCAAAATCACAACATGTTTGATGAGCACACCGTTTTAGAAACCGTGCTTATGGGTAACAAAGTATTATATGCTGTTAAAACAGAAATGGATGCTTTATATGCAGATTATAGTGATGAAAATGCGAACAGAATTGGAGAATTGCAAGTGCAATTTGAAGAAATGAATGGTTGGAATGCCGATTCTGATGCCGCTGCAATGCTTTCTAATTTAGGTATTAATGCCGATTCGCATTACACTTTAATGAGTGAAATGGAGGGTAAATTAAAAGTAAGAGTCTTATTAGCACAGGCTTTATTTGGAAATCCAGATGTATTGATCATGGATGAGCCTACCAACGACTTGGATTTTGAAACCATCACTTGGCTTGAAAATTTCTTAGCTAATTATGACAATACGGTAATTGTAGTTTCGCACGACAGACACTTTTTAGATTCGGTTTGTACACATATTTCTGATATTGATTTTTCAAAAATCAATCACTATTCTGGAAATTATACATTTTGGTATGAATCAAGTCAATTAGCTGCTAAACAAAGAGCACAACAAAACAAAAAAGCAGAAGAAAAGAAAGCCGAATTGGAAGAATTTATTCGTCGATTTAGTGCGAATGTGGCTAAATCAAAGCAGGCTACTTCTCGTAAAAAAATGATTGACAAATTAAATTTAGATGAAATTAAACCTTCTAGCCGTAGATACCCAGCTATTATTTTTGAAACTGAAAGAGAAGCTGGAGATCAAATTTTACATGTTCAAGGATTGGCTGCAAGCATTGACGGTGAAGTGTTGTTTAACAATGTAGATTTAAATATGGCAAAAGGTGATAAAGTTGTAGTTTTCTCAAAAGACTCTCGTGCTACCACTGCCTTTTATGAAATCTTAAATGGTAACCTAAAAGCAGATGCAGGTACATACGAATGGGGAATTACAACCAATCAATCTTATTTGCCTAACGATAATAGTGAATTCTTTAAAAGCGATTTAAATCTGGTAGATTGGTTGCGTCAATTTGTGAAAACCGAAGAAGAGCGAGATGAAGTATATGTGCGTGGTTTCTTAGGTAAAATGATTTTTTCTGGAGAAGAAGCATTAAAAAAATGTTCGGTATTATCTGGAGGGGAAAAAGTGCGTTGCATGCTATCTCGAATGATGATGATTCGCGCGAATGTATTAATGCTTGATGAACCAACCAACCACTTGGATCTTGAATCGATTACCGCTTTCAATAATTCTTTAAAAAACTTTAAAGGATCGGTATTGTTTACAACTCATGACCATGAGTTTGCTCAAACGGTTGCAAATAGAATTCTTGAAATTACACCGAATGGGGTTATTGATCGTTATATGACATTTGATGAATATCTGGATGACGATAAAATTCAAGAGATGCGTAAGAAAATGTACAATTAATAGTGGAACTCAAATAAAAAAACCAAAACATTTAGTTTTGGTTTTTTTTATCATTAATTATTTTTTTGATACTTCCAACGCTTGTGTGTCCACAAATAAAACTCAGGCGCTTCTTGAATTTGTTGTTCTACTTTTCGAATAAATGCTTCCGAAATTTCATAATTTGGAACAGATGACACATCTTCAGAAAGCACTTCTAAAGTAGCTTCATAGTATCCTCTTTTTACTTTTCGAACTTTTAAATACACCACATTCATATCGTATTTTTTTGCCAAATCTTCAGCGCCAACATGAATAGGAGTTTCAACTCCTAGGAAATTATACCAATGCAACGCATTTGATTTTCTTGGAGTTTGATCACTTATAAAACCATACAAACCTAAAATGTTATTCATTTTATTCTGTTCGATAACAGTTCTAGTATCTTTAGTTGAAATTAATTCGGCTTTAAATTTAGATCGTATATCTTGAACTAGTTTATCTAAATATTTATTAGCAAGCTTCTTGTAAATTGCAAACCCATGAAAACCAGAATGATAATTTATCGAAACAGACCATTCATAACTAGCATAATGTGCCATTAACAATGCAATACTTTTACCTTTTTTCTCTAGATCCAAATACGTTTGCATATTGGTAAAAACAAATCGTTTGTCAATTTCTTTCCTAGAAATTGTCATTGTTTTAGCCATTTCCATAAACATATCACACAAATGATGGTATGATTTTTTTTCAATTTCTAGGCGTTCTGCAGTTGATAAATTTGGAAATGCAATAGCAATATTTTGTCTAACTGTTCTTTTTCGGTAACCAACAACATGATAAACAATAACATATACCCCATCCGACAATAAATACAAAATCGGAAATGGCAAGATTGAAATTAGCCACAACAAAGGATATACAAGAAGAAATAATAAAAACTGCATTTCATTAATTTTATGCAAATATACATTTTAAGTTAATTTTTAAGAGTTTATATATTCAAAACCTAACAAACTATTCTTATTTTTACCTAAAACAAAAATATGAATGCATCTATTTTTCTAATTATTTTAATTGCAGCAACTGTAATAATAAGTTTCAAAGGATTTGAAGATTCCTATTTTTTCAGCAAATACCAATTCCATATTGGCAGCATAAAAAGAGGGGATCAAATTCGGATGCTATCCTCTGGATTTCTTCATGCCGATATTGCCCACTTGGCTTTTAATATGCTGAGTTTGTATTTTTTTGCTCCAGTAGTTTATGGTGATTTGGGTAATTATGCATTCTTGCTAATTTATTTTGCGAGTTTACTATTTGGAAATATGTTAACGCTTTATATTCATAATAATGATACGAATTACAGTGCAATTGGAGCTTCGGGAGCTGTAACCGGAATTATTTATTCAGCTATTTTATTAGATCCAACCTTACAAATTTTTCTGTTTTTTATTCCAATTCCAATACCAGCCTATCTTTTTGGTATTGGTTATTTATTGTATTCTATTTATGGAATGAAAGCAAAGAGTGATAACATTGGTCATACGGCCCACTTTGGCGGTGCCATAGGCGGATATCTTTTTTCGATATTATTTCATCCTCAAATTCTTCAAGATAACTTTTTCATGGTTGTAATATTATTAGTACCTATAATAATTATGGCGGTGATGGCCAAACAAGGAAAATTATAATTGGCACAACTTTTGAACCTGTAGTAAATATAAAAAACAAATAATTATGAAAAAAGTTATCGTAATTGCATTTGCATTGTTTACCATTGTAATGCAGGCTCAAGAAAAAGCTCAAATCCCACAAGTTTCAGTTTCTGGCGAGGGAAAAATTAGTGTCAAACCAGATCAAGTTAGCATTAACTTTGGAGTTGAAAACACAGGAAAAGATGCTGCGGAAGTAAAAAGATTAAACGATGAGACTGTTGACAAAGTTCTTAAATTCATTAAGGAATTTGGAATCCCGTCTTCTGATTTTAAAACAACGGATGTTAGTTTAAACCGAAATTATGATTACGAAAAAAAGAAATACAATTATCGTGCTTCACAATCGGTTACCATTATCTTAAAAGAACTATCAAAATATGATGGTTTAACAATGGGACTTATTGACAACGGAATCAACAACATTAATAATATTGAGTTTAAGTCTTCTAAATTGGAAGAATATAAATCGGAAGCTAGAAAATTAGCCATGAAAGATGCTAAGCATAAAGCAGAAGATTATGTTGTTGTTTTGAATCAAAAAATTGGCAAAGCCCTTACAATTAGTGATACAACGCAAGCTTATTTTCCGCAGCCGATGTTTAAAATGGCTATGGCAGATTCAGGATTACCAGGAAATACACCGCAAAAAGAAACTCTTGCTGCTGGAGAAATTGAAGTAGTTGCAAATGTTTCAGTGAGTTTTATTTTAGAGTAATAGATAGTACTCCAAAAACAAAAAAGTGTTAGAATTTTCTAGCACTTTTTTTTATCGCTTCAGTGCGAAATGTGCTTTAAATTGTTTGTATGCTGCAGCTTCGGTATAATCTACAGTAAACCAATAATCTGTTGATGGCATTAGCATTCCGTTGCAAGTGCCATCCCACCCTTGGCTTTGGGGCGTGATTTGTTTAATCAATTTTCCGTAACGATCGAAAATATAAATTTTTGCAGTAAAGTCATTCTCAAAACCTTTAATATTCCAATAATCATGAATACCATCTCCGTTTGGAGTAAAATAATGTGGGTAATCAATCAAGATCACATTATTGATATCCACAATAGTTTGACTACTAGTGCTTACGCAACCCGTTAGATTATCTGTAATTATAACACTATAAATTCCCGAAGTAGAAGTACTAAATGAAGATACATTTCCCGGATTTAAAACACCACTTGGTACATTCCAAGTATAAGTAAAAGATCCATTACTAGATGGAACTGCAGTTACTAGTACTGTTGTTCCTTGCAAACCTGGAGTGCTATTTACAGTAACACTTGGAACTTGAAATACAGTCACTGCCCCTGAAGCGCTCGTACTTGTGCAACCAGATACTGTATTGGTAATAATAACACTATAATTTCCTGCTACATTAGTGCTAAAAGAAGTCGTATTCCCGGGATTAATTTCACCGGAAGGTACATTCCATGAATAGGAATAGGTACCCAAAATTACTGGCGTAGCTGTAACGGTTGCAGTTGCACCTTGACAAACTGAAGGACTATTAACCGTAACCGATGGAGTTGAATTCACAGTTATCGTAAGCGTTTGCTGGGTTGCACAAGGAAATGCAATTGGATCTGGCGTAAACACATACTGAGTATCACCAATTGTAGTAGAATTAATCACAGGGGGAGACCATGTTCCTGAAATGCCATTAGGCGATGTTATTGATAGTAATGGCGCTGAACTATTGAAGCATAAAGGTGGAATAGTGGCAAAATTTGGAATTATTACTGAAGAACATGCTGCTGTAGTACATGTAGCACTTTCAGATCCAATGCAAGTTACCCCATTTGCCGTTAAATTAAATGTAACTGATTGTCCTAGTGATAACCCGTTTACAATATAAAAATTTGGGGCAACCCAAGTCCCGCTAATGAGTGGACCACCATCAATTGAATACGAATAAGAATAATTTGTTTGGCCTACATTGTCAAATTGAAAATATAGAGAAGTTTGAGTAGAATTGGCAGCTACACAATTTAAATTTAGGGGTAAACCCGAATTTACAACCTCCACAACTATGGGAATCCGATCACTTTCACAACCTCCTATAGTCTGACTTACATAATAGGAAGTATTTCCCAATGTAGTAGTAGAAGGTGTAGGCGCAGTAGAAGTTGCTACCCCTCCAGTTGCATTAGTTCCATACCAATTTAATGTTCCTCCAAGAGACGCGGTAGCTACTAATTGAGTTGCAGTGACATTTGGACAATATGAAATAGGAGTTGAAACAGTTGGCGTGTTTATTGTGGTAAAATTGATTACCACTGATGCAGTTTTTATTGCATTACAACTATTGGTAATGGTTAATGTTAACGTTATTGAACTGCCTACAGATGCAGGATCAATGGTATAGCTAGTACTTAAACTAGTTGGATTTGAAAAAGTACCACTTGGTGCAGACCAAGAAACACTTTGTTGACCTTGAGCTGTTCCAGATAAACTTATTGTACTTCCTTTACATGCCGTTTGTGATGGTCCAGCATTTACTAAAAATGGTGGAATAGGCGCTAAGCATCCATTATTGATATAGGTAGGAACACCAGCTGAAGTAAAATTAACTGTCGCCCCATCATTATCGGTTGGTAAACCACCATACAATCCAAAAATATTAATTAAGAGACTTCTTTCGTAGGATACTGATTGCGTGCACGTCCCAAATGACATGGTTAGGGTTCTAATTCCAGCAACTACATTCCAATTGGCAAAATTACCTCCTGTAGTGCTTGGATTATTTTGAAAAATCATATAGATGGTTCCAGTGAGCGCAGCAAAAGAGTTAAAAGATGTATTAATATTTTGACTTGTGACTAAAATGACTTCTGCATTTGCTGGCAATATACCTCCCGTTGGCTCTAATATTAAACCACAATTACCCGCAGCAGTAATTGCCGCATTTAATTCTAAAACCTTGGAAGCGGTAGTTGCATTCTGCACTAAACCCAACCAAGGATTTGCAACATTAGCCCAATTTACATTTAATGGATTGGTATTCATATTGATATCTGATGTACCAACTTTAAAGCGCACCATTTCATTAAAGCCCTCTTCATTAATCGGTATATTAGGAGAACAAGCATCAACTAAAATGCTTTGAATTGAAAAACATTGCGCTCTTGTTTTTGATAAAAAAAACAAAAGAAAAAATAAGAGAAATGAAAAGAATTTAGGCGTGTGCATTTAAAATACTTTATACTCAATTTCACACAAAAATAGCTGAATTAAAACAAAAATAAATTAAATAAAAATTAAAATATTGTATAAATAAAAAACTCCAACAGAATTGTTGGAGTTTTTGAAATTTGTGGGGAGAGCAGGATTCGAACCTGCGAAGACGTAGTCAGCAGATTTACAGTCTGCCCTCGTTGGCCGCTTGAGTATCTCCCCTCCTTTATGTGGCTGCAAATATAAAAACACTTTTGATGTTTGCAAACTTATTTTACACCATTATTTTAAATATAAATTTAATTGTATGATTTTGAATTTAATAAAAAAAATCTCACAAGGAGATTTTTTTTATTTATAAATTAAATTATTATTTTTTATTAAGTAATTCAATTACTTTGTTTTTTAATTCTTCACCTCTTAGGTCTCTGGCAACTATTTTTCCTGAGGCATCTATAACAAAAGTAGTTGGTATCTGTTCAATATTATAAAGCTTTACAATTGGATCTTCCCATTCTTTTAAATTAGAAATTTGAGTCCAAGTTAATTTATCCTTTACAATTGCATCTTTCCATTTTGTTAACTCACTATCTAATGAAAAGCCAAGAATGTTTAGTCCTTTATTATGCAATTCATTATACATAGCAACCACTTTTGGATTTTCTTTTCTACAAGGACCGCACCAAGAAGCCCAAAAATCAATAATGGTGACTTTACCCAATGATTGTTTTAATGAAATTACTTTACCTTCAGGGGTTTTTGCAGAAAAATCAGGAGCTAAAGCACCGATATCAACTTGAGATGTTACTTTTTTTTTTGTGTTTTTTGAGCACTTTGAATTGATTTTAACTTCAATCCAATTTCTTTACCAATTTTAGTTTCTTTTAATTCAGAATCTAAGTTTGAATACGTTTTGGTTACTTTAGCTAAATCAAATTTAGGTGAACTAAATACATTTTGTAGTAACAAAACAGAAATAAATGAATCTGGATTTTGCTCTGGATAGGTAAACATAAAATCATCCATACCTTTTTGGATTTCGGTATAACCATTTTTTAATTTCTCAATTGCAGCGTTATCTTGCTTCTTTTGAGCATCCATTAATTTTTGAATATTCTTGTTTTGGTATTCCAATAATTTTTTCTGAAAACCATTCAATTTCACATTAAATTCTTGGAAATAATCGTTATTATCTGTTCCACCAATTTCTGATTTCCAGATACTATCTTTATCAACTGTAATTTCAATTTCTCCTGTCTCTAAAATAAATGGAATGGGTTGTTGTAAACCATTTACAAAAATTGCAAGCATACTTGGCTCATTAACTTTACCTTTCATTTCAAATTTTCCGTCTTTTACTTTTGCAGAATCTACATTCACAACAAGACCAAATTCATTTTGTTTTTTTAGAACTACCATTTTTCCATCTGCAATTCCTTTTGCATTACCAGAAATAAGAAACTCTCCTTTACGAACTTTACTACAACTAAAAATGGCCAAAGAAAGAACCAATAAAAATGCTATTTTTTTCATCATCTATAAATTAAAATTTTTGGCAAAAGTATTTAAAATTATATAAACCACACAAAATTTAAGATATGTTTTAGATATAAATATTCAAGAATTGAAGTAACTTAAATTTAAAAGCAAAAAAAAGGTCGATAAACTTGAATTATCGACCAAATAATATCTGCTGAATAAATTAATTTCCAGCTTCTTTTTTTGCATCCTCTACCATTTTTTCATTTGCAGTAATTGCAAATTCAACTCTACGATTTTGAACCCTGCCTTCAGGAGTGTCATTGGTAGCTATTGGATCGGCAATTCCCATGCCTAATGTAGTAAAGCGAGATGGAGTTAATCCTTTTGCTGCTAAATAATTTTTCACTGAAGCTGCTCTTTGATCAGATAAAGTAAGATTATGTTGAGGAGTTCCTGTACTATCAGTATAGCCATAAATGACAATATTTGTTTCTCCATAACTTTGAAAAACAGGTACTAATCGATCTAAATTTGCTTTGGCTGTAGCAGTTAATGTTGATTTATTAGTGTCAAATCGCACCGAATTTTCGCCTAATGTCAACTTAATTCCCTCACCTACTCGCTCTACCGTTGCACCGGGCAAAGCGGTTTGAATTTCTCTAGCTTGCTTGTCCATTTTATTTCCAATTACACCACCAGCAACACCTCCTATTACTCCTCCAAGTACAGCACCAAGTGCACCATTACCTCCTTTACCCAAATTATTTCCTAGTACCGCTCCGAGTAAACCTCCTGCAACAGTGCCTATAGCAGCACCACGTTGTGTTTTATTTGTATTTTTTGCTGCTTCACAACTTGTTAAAACCGAACCTAAACTAAATGTTGCAATTAAAACAAATAGTGTAATTTTCTTGAAAATTCTATGAATTATTTCTGTTGTTAATTTTTGATTCATCGATTTATTTATTTTAGTTTCTATTAAATTGATATACCACATTCACTAATTGGCCTCCTACATTTATCTTATCAATAAGTTGAAAAGAAGTTTCGGTTGAATTAGCAATGGTCAAAACATACCCTTGTAATACCTTTTTTGCCTTTGAATTATTTATTATTTTCATTACAAAATCTCCATCTTTATTAATATACCAAGTAATCGGAGAAGTAAACGAAGTACAACTAATATCATTCAAAGTCAGTTCACCTTTATTATTATTGGAAATAAATTTCCATGTACTACCAATAAAACATTTTGAATCGGCAATATCAAAAGCGTTTACCTTGATATAATCTGAACCAGGATAGGTTACGGAAGATATTTTCCAATTCCCTTTAATAGCAACTTCTGTTTTGGTATCTAATTTAGTATTTACGACTGTTTGCTTGGGCTTACAACCAATAAAAATGAAAGTTAAAAAGAAAAAAAAAGTGATTTTTCTCATAGTTATAAATGTGTTTTTTAAAATTAAATTATTATTCAAACATTATCCTAATTTATCTCATAAATATAAAACAAAATACTCAAATAAAAAATAATTTTTCACGACAATTTGTCATAATTATTGAATTGGTATTGAATTTGAAATAGAAGCAATACAAATTGTTTCACTTAAAATTTAAAATATGAGTACAGGAAAAATTAATGTTTCAGTAGAAAACATTTTCCCATTAATCAAGAAATTTCTTTACAACGATCACGAAATTTTCCTTCGCGAATTGGTTTCTAATGCCACTGACGCCACTTTAAAATTGAAACATTTAACCAGTATTGGGGAAGCCAAAGTAGAATATGGCAATCCAATCATAGAAGTTAAAATTGATAAAGAAGGAAAAAAACTGCACATCATTGATCAAGGTCTTGGGATGACTGCAGATGAAGTAGAGAAATACATCAACCAAGTTGCCTTTTCTGGTGCAGAAGAGTTTTTAGAAAAATATAAAGATTCTGCTAAAGATGCCGGAATAATTGGTCATTTTGGTCTAGGGTTTTATTCTGCTTTTATGGTTGCCGAAAAAGTAGAAATCATAACAAAATCATACAAAGATGAGCCAGCAGCGCATTGGACTTGCGATGGAAGTCCAGAATTTACCCTCGAAGCTGCCTACAAAACAACAAGAGGATCAGAAATAATTCTTCACATTGCTGAAGATTCTTTGGAGTTTTTGGAAGAATTTAAAATTAGAGAATTACTCACCAAATACAATAAATTCATGCCGGTGCCAATTAAATTTGGAACCAAGAAAGAAACACTTCCAAAACCTGAAGATGCTCCAGAGGATTTCAAGCCAGAAACTATTGAGGTGGATAATATCATCAATAATCCAAATCCGGCTTGGACAAAATTACCTACCGATTTAAATGACGAAGATTACAAACAATTTTACCACGAATTGTATCCAATGCAATTTGAGGAGCCTTTGTTTAACATCCATCTAAATGTAGATTATCCGTTTAATTTGACTGGTATTTTATATTTTCCAAAAATGTCTTCTGATTTACAATTGCAAAAAGATAAAATTCAATTGTATCAAAATCAGGTTTATGTAACCGATAATGTGGAAGGAATTGTGCCGGAATTTTTAGGAATGCTAAAAGGAGTAATTGATTCTCCAGATATTCCATTAAATGTTTCGCGTTCTGGATTGCAAGCGGATAGTAATGTAAAGAAAATTTCAAATTATATAACCCGTAAAGTAGCCGACAAAATGAAAGCGTTGTTCAATGAGAACCGCGAAGATTTTGAAAAAAAATGGAACGATATCAAAATCGTTCTAGAATACGGAATGCTTTCTGAACCTAAATTCTACGAAAAAGCGGGTGATTTTGTTTTGTATCCAACAGTAGACGACAAATACTATACTTTGGCAGAATTAAAAGAGGCAATTACTACCAATCAAACGGATAAAAACGGGAAATTAGTAGTGCTTTATGCATCAAACAAAGAAGCGCAACACGGATATATAGAAATTGCAAAAGAAAAAGGATACCAAGTATTGCTTTTAGATTCACCTATTGTATCGCATTTAATTCAAAAATTAGAAGGTGATAACGAGAACCTGACTTTTGTTCGTGTTGATTCAGATCATATTGACAAATTAATTGCAAAAGAAGAAAATCAAATTTCTAAATTAACCGAAGAGGAACAAGGAAACTTGAAATCAGTTGTTGAAGAATTTGTACCTAAAGCAAATTACACCGTACAATTAGAGCCTATGGATAGTGCCGCAGCTCCTTTCATTATTACGCAACCTGAGTTTATGCGTCGTATGAAAGAAATGAGTCAGACGGGTGGCGGCGGAATGTTTGGTATGGGGAATTTCCCAGAAATGTACAATTTGGTTGTGAACTCCAACTCCGATTTGGCAACAACTATTTTGACTACTTCTGATAAATCTGCTCAAGAAAGCTTAATCAAACAAGCCTTAGACTTAGCTAAAATCTCACAAGGATTATTAAAAGGTGAAGAACTAACTGCTTTTGTAAAGCGTAGTTTTGAGTTAATTAAATAAGTAGCAAGAGGAAAGTTTTAAGTATTTAGACTAACCTGTGAGTTCAACTTGCAGGTTTTTTTTTATTAATTTTATTTAAAACATATAATTAACGAACTTTGTGTATCAAAAAAAAAAAAATGACTCTATCTATAGAAACCCCAGCACTTTTATTTTCGGCAACTTCCTTAATCTTATTGGCCTACACCAATCGTTTTTTAACTATCGCCCAAATTGTTCGTAGCTTGAAGAAGAATTATGACGAGGTAAAAAACAAAAGTATTTTAGTAGAAATCAATAACCTCAACCTACGTCTTACTTTAATTCGTTACATGCAACTTTTTGGGGTGCTTTGCTTGTTTCTTTCGGTCTTTTCGATGTTGGTTTTGTTTCTCGAATGGCAAATGGCTGGCATTTATATTTTTGGCGCAAGCCTACTTTGCCTACTAGTTTCTTTAGGGATTTCGTTCTGGGAAATTAGCATCTCTGTAAATGCTTTACGAGTGCATTTAAGTGATTTAATGGAAGAAGAAAAATAATCCTGAATTAGTATTCAAAAGTTCCGTACTCACTATTGATAGTAAGTTTTTTAGAAGCACTTTCCTCTACTCTTCCCACAATTTGAGCAGCAACCCCAAACGATTCGGAGATTGCAATAATATCGGCAG
>JBILNU010000122.1:0-4439 GCA_044374815.1 Flavobacterium sp. | reverse complement strand
AATGAACAAAGCAGCACCAATAAATAGGCCTATTTCTCCCTTCATATTTTCGGTGTTTATCGTTCGAATGTAGGGCATACCCGAAACTTTCAAATCGATATTGGTTTCTTTTTCAAATTGTTCAACAGCTGGAACTAATACTTTTAATATGAATTTTTTTCGAATTGGTGAATTCACCATTTTTTTATTCATATACAAAGCCGCCCGAATGCTACCCGATTTTTTATTGAATAAAAGTCCTTCGTAAAAAGGCAATTCATTGAATAATTGATTTTTGATCCCTTTTAAATAAGTGTTGTTTTTTTCTTGAGAAGGATCAATTAAAGGAACCAATTGAAACTTTTGGTTGATGGTGTCTTTTTCGAGTTTTTTTAGATTACTAATAGAAACGACCAGTTCAATTTCTTTGTGCGCTTTCAACTGCTGCATCATATTATTCCATGCCGTAAATGCTTTTGGAGTAAAAAAAGCATCGTCTTTAACGCCAATTACAATCAGGTTTCCTTCTTCACCAAATGTATTTAAAAACTGTGTGTAATCTTTGTTTGCTGGGTGGTCTTTTGGCAATAAGTTGGCCTCGTTGTAGGTCATTCCTACATTTTTCCATTGAAAAGCAAGAAATAGGGTAAGTAGAAATATTAAAACTAAAATAGTTACTCTATTTCGGAGTACAATTCCAGCAATATATTCCCAAAAACCAGCTTTTATTTTCTTTTTCATTGGTAAAATTAAACGGCAACAAAGGTAATTAAAACGCACGAATTGCAAAGACCTAAAAGCAAAACTTTTCCCAAAATTTAGGGAATTTTAATCTTATTATCTTTTCATTAATTAAAATAAAAATTAGTATTTTTTTTATTTAGTTTTTCTCATATTTGTATCATTCCAACGCTTAAGGAATTTTTCATATGAAAAATATAAAAAATGCACTGTTTTACATTGGTATAACCGGAGGGTTTACAGCATTAATGTTTTGGATTGTTTCTAAAGGTAAAGCCTTAGAAATTGGGAGAAATGTTATTGAAAAATCATCAAAGGACACCTTGTTCATACAGTTTTTTAAATCGCTAGTTCATAATTTAGAGCATCCTTTAGCTATTTTGTTACTTCAAATAATAACCATTATCATAGTTTCCCGTTTTTTTGGATGGATTTTCAGAAAAATTGGCCAACCATCAGTAATCGGAGAAATTATAGCAGGAATTTTCTTAGGACCCTCTTTAGTTGGAATGTACTTTCCTGAATTTTCTGCGATGCTTTTTCCTGCAGATTCTCTTGGTAACCTACAATTTTTAAGTCAGATTGGACTTATCCTTTTCATGTTTGTTGTAGGAATGGAACTCGATTTAAAAGTGCTAAAAAACAGAGCCAATGAGGCCATTGTAATTAGTCATGCCAGTATTGTAATTCCGTTTACATTGGGAATTGGTTTGGCCTATTTTATCTACTATCGTTTTGCTCCAGCTGGTGTTCCATTCTTATCTTTTGCATTGTTTATGGGTATTGCAATGAGTATTACTGCATTTCCTGTATTAGCTCGAATTGTTCAGGAACGCGGTATTCATAAAACCAAATTGGGAGCCATTGTAATTACTTGTGCTGCTGCAGATGATATTACTGCTTGGTGTATTCTTGCTGCGGTTATAGCAATTGTAAAAGCGGGAACTTTTGCGAGCTCTATGTATATTATTTCGCTATCAATACTTTATGTTTTACTGATGCTTTTTGTCGTAAAACCATTCCTAAAAAAAATCGGGGATTTATATGCCACTCGAGAAAATTTAAGTAAACCAGTTGTTGCCATTTTTATTGTAACGCTTATTATTTCTTCCTACATGACCGAAATTATTGGCATTCATGCCTTGTTTGGCGCTTTCATGACGGGAGCCATTATGCCGGATATTACTAAAATTAGAAAAATAATTATTGAGAAAGTAGAAGATGTTTCCCTAATATTATTATTGCCTTTGTTTTTTGTTTTTACTGGATTACGTACAGAAATTGGCTTAATTAACGGCACTTATTTATGGCAGATTACCGGATTAATTATTCTAGTTGCTGTTGTAGGGAAGTTTTTTGGAAGTGCACTTGCTGCAAGATTTGTCGGGCAAAATTGGCGTGATAGTTTAACTATTGGTGCCTTAATGAATACCCGTGGTTTAATGGAATTGATCGTATTAAATATTGGTTTGGATTTAAAGGTTATAACTCCAGAGGTCTTTACCATGATGGTAATTATGGCCCTTGTTACCACATTTATGACGGGTCCAGTTATTGATTTGATTGATTTTATTTTTAATAAAAAAGTAGCAGTAATTCCAAATTCAATTGTTGACTCTAATAAATTCAAAATATTGATTTCTTTTGGTACAAACGAAAAAGGAAAGTCTTTATTAAGATTGGCAAACAGTTTTGTTAAAAAACAAAAAGAAAATACCAATGTTACCGTTTTACATTTGTCTTTAAGTGATGAGGTACATTCCTATAATTTGAAAGATTACGAAAAGGAAACTTTTGAACCCATTCTTAATGAAGCTACATTATTAAAACAAGAGGTAACTCCAATTTTTAAATCTACTTCAGATATAGAAGGCGATATTGCAGATATTGCTATTCGCGGAGAATTTGACTTGATTTTAGTTGGTTTAGGGAAATCAATTTTTGAAGGTTCATTACTTGGTAAGGTTCTTGGATTTACAACTCGAATAATCAATCCAGAGCGATTGCTAGACAAATTCACAGGTAAAGAGGGATTGTTTGAAAACTCTCCTTTTGATGATAAAACCAGGCTGCTGATTTCTAAAAGTAAAATGCCAATTGGAATTTTAGTAGATAAAGATTTGACCGAAATCAATGAAATCTTTGTTCCAATTTTCGGAATTGAAGATGCATTTTTGATTGAATATGCTCAAAAATTGATCAATAACAACGAAGCTAAAGCGACAGTATTGGAAATAAACGATCAGGTAAAAAACAATTTCATCATTGAAAATGCCATTGCCACTTTAGATAAATCGTATCCAAATTCTATTTCAATCATATCCGAATCAGAGATGAAAGCAGGCTTTTTAGCCAAACAAGATTTGATGATAATATCTTTAGACAGTTGGAAAAAATTAGTAGATGCACAAAGCGTATGGTTAAGTACCGTTCCTTCGGTATTAATTATCAAACCTTAATGAATCATACAAAATAGAAAGAAAATAGATAATAAAAAAAATCCGCACTACTAGTATGCGGATTTTTTTTATGTATAAAAAGCAGAATTACACCTTCATGATTTCAGCTTCTTTAACAGCCAAATGCTCTTCGATTTTCTTGATAAAAGCATCAGTTAATTTTTGAACATCGTCTTCCGCTTTTTTACATAAATCTTCTGAGGCTCCGTCTTTTTCTAATTTTTTAATCTCGTTATTGGCGTCTTTTCTGTGGTTGCGAACTCCAATTTTCGCATCTTCCGCTTCTTGTTTAGCTTGTTTTACTAAATCTCTACGACGCTCTTCTGTTAATGGTGGTACAGTAATGATTACAATATCTCCATTGTTCATAGGATTGAAACCTAAGTTAGCAATCAAGATTGCTTTTTCAATAGGTTGCAACATACTTTTTTCGTAGGGTTGAATGGTAATGGTTCTAGCATCGGGTACATTAACATTTGCTACTTGCGATAGTGGTGTTTGAGAACCATAATAATCAACAAATACACTTCCTAACATTTGAGGCGATGCTTTTCCTGCTCTAATATTTAAAAATGATTTTTCTAAGTGGTCTACAGAGCCTGTCATAGCTTCTTTAGTACTATCAATTATAAATTCAATTTCTTCCATTTTATTTTGATTTTTTGACTACTAATCTATTATATATTTACAACGGTACCAATATTTTTGCCTTCGCAAATTTTTAAAAGGTTTCCTTTTTGATTCATATCAAAAACCACAATAGGTAATTTATTTTCTTGGCTTAAAGTAAATGCCGTAGTATCCATAACATTCAGTCCTTTTTTGATTACATCGTCAAATGAAATATAATCAAATTTCTCTGCAGACTTATCCTTTTCAGGATCGGCAGTGTAAATTCCGTCAACTCGTGTTCCTTTTAAGATGACATCGGCTTGAATTTCTACTCCTCTTAAAACAGCAGCAGTATCAGTAGTAAAATAAGGATTACCAGTTCCTGCTCCAAAAATAACAACACGACCTTTTTCTAAGTGACGTACCGCTCTTCTTTTAATATAAGGTTCTGCAATAGCTTCAATTTTTAAAGCAGTTTGTAATCGGGTTAACATTCCTTTGTCTTCAAGAGCTCCTTGTAACGCCATTCCATTAATAACAGTTGCTAGCATTCCCATGTAATCTCCTTGAACTCGATCCATACCATTACTAGCGCCTGAAACCCCTCTAAAAATATTTCCTCCTCCAATTACAATAGCAATTTCAATT
>JBILNU010000121.1:0-4477 GCA_044374815.1 Flavobacterium sp. | reverse complement strand
GAAATCGAGTACAACCGTTCTGAAAAAGGATTGCGTTTCCAATTAATCGAAGGAAAAGCATTGGCTCAAAGTGATATCCAAATTACTTTTGAAGATTTAAAAACTTTCACTGCAAATGCAATTCGTCAGCAAATGGCGCAATACGGTCAAATGAACCCAACCGATGAGGAAGTAGAAGGAATTGTTGCCCGCGTACTTTCTAATCAAGAGGAGGTTAAAAAACTTTCTGAGCAAGTAGTAGCCGAAAAAATGTTGCAACTATTCAAAGAAAAAGCCAACCCAAAAACTAAAAAAGTGACTTACGAGCAATTTGTTGCAGCGATGTACAATGAATAATTTGTAAAAATCATTATATTTGAGCGTCAAAGTCGGTTAGATTTTGACGCTTTTTTTTAGAAGCTATTCCAGCTATTCTTTGCAATCTTTTTTAGAAAAAACTAAAAAAGGATTTTCACTGCTATCTGGGCTAGGGGTATAAATAAAATAAAAAAACTAAATTTCTGAGCGACAGTTTGTCACATAAAATAAAAGGTACGACCTTTGCTTAGATAAAATCAATATCAGTTTTTAGTACAACACTTTAAACTTTAAACATATAAACCTTTTAAACTAAATTTAAAATGAATTACGGAAAGGAATTTAAGAAATTTGCGACCAAGCACCAAGGTGTAAACGCAATGTATTATGATAAAATTGTTGGCGCTATGAACCCAACTAACATGACTCCTTATATTATTGAAGAGCGTCATTTAAATGTATCCCAATTAGATGTTTTTTCGCGTTTAATGATGGATCGAATTATCTTTCTTGGCACCGGAATAGACGATCAAATTGCCAACATCGTGCAAGCACAATTGTTGTTTTTAGAAAGTGTTGATGCTTCCAAAGACATACAAATTTACTTAAACTCTCCAGGAGGAAGCGTATATGCCGGATTAGGAATTTACGATACCATGCAATACATCAAGCCAGATGTAGCAACAATCTGTACCGGTATGGCAGCTTCAATGGGAGCCGTATTATTGTGTGCAGGTGCAGCAGGAAAGCGTTCGGCTTTACCACATTCTCGCGTGATGATTCACCAACCATCAGGTGGAGCACAAGGAGTGGCTACCGATATGGAAATCAACTTACGCGAAATGCTAAAACTTAAAGACGAGTTGTATAAAATAATTTCGCATCACTCGGGCCAAACTTTTGATAAAGTACACGCCGATTCTGAACGTGATTATTGGATGATTGCCGACGAAGCAAAAGAATACGGAATGATTGATGAAGTATTAAGAAGATAATTAAGCTGGAAGCTGGAATTTAGAAGCAGGGGAGTCCTCCTCTTTTAACTTCCAACTCCCATCTTCCAACTAAAAATAATGGCCAAAGAAAAATTAGAATGTTCCTTCTGTGGAAGAAAAAAACCCGAAACCAATTTATTAATTGCAGGTATCGATGCTCACATTTGTGATAAATGCATTGAGCAAGCACATGGTATTATCCTAGAAGAATTAAAATCCAATTCAAATGGAGCTGTTCCGGGTGATTTAATTTTGCGGAAGCCAAAAGAAATCCGTGAATTTTTAGACCAGTATGTAATTGGTCAAGACCAAACCAAAAAAGTAATGGCGGTAGCGGTTTACAACCACTACAAGCGATTAATGCAACCGCAACACCATGAAGATGTTGAAATTGAAAAATCAAACATCATTATGGTTGGGCAAACCGGAACCGGAAAAACCTTAGTGGCTAAGACAATCGCTCGAATGTTAGACGTTCCATTGGCAATTGTAGATGCAACCGTTTTAACCGAGGCGGGTTATGTAGGTGAGGATGTGGAAAGCATTTTAACTCGTTTGCTTCAAGCAGCCGATTATGATGTGGCTAAAGCCGAACGCGGAATTGTATTCATTGACGAAATTGATAAAATTGCACGAAAAAGCGACAATCCATCGATAACTCGAGATGTTTCTGGTGAAGGGGTACAACAAGCATTATTGAAATTATTGGAAGGAACGGTTGTGAATGTGCCACCAAAAGGAGGTAGAAAACATCCGGACCAAAAATTTGTTGAGGTAAACACGCAAAATATTTTGTTCATTGCAGGAGGTGCTTTTGACGGAATAGAGCGTATCATTTCAAAACGATTGAACCGAACAGCAGTAGGTTATGCAACTTCCAAAAATGCGGATATCATCGATAAAGATAATCTGTTGCAATACATCATTCCAAAAGACATCAAAGATTTTGGTTTGATTCCAGAAATTATAGGTCGTTTACCGGTATTAACCCACATGGATCCATTAGACAGAGCCACTTTACGATCTATTTTAACCGAGCCTAAAAATGCGTTAATCAAGCAATATGAAAAGCTGTTTGCAATGGATGAGGTACAGTTTTCAATAAGTAGTGAAGCCTTAGATTATATTGTAGATAAAGCATTGGAGTACAAACTTGGGGCTCGTGGTTTGCGTTCGCTTTGTGAGGCAATCCTAACAGACGCTATGTATGAATTGCCAAGTTCTGAAGATAAAACTTTAGAAATTGATAAAGTGTATGCCGAGCACACCTTAAATAAAAATCTATTGAAACGATTGGAGTTGGCCTCCTAAGTATTTAAAATAAAAAAGCCCAGAATCTTCTGGGCTTTTTTATTTATTGCATTTCTTTCAATTGTTCTAAATAATCTCTTTGGTTAGATAATCTCGGAATCTTGTTTTGTCCTCCCAGTTTATCTTTCAATTTAAGCCAATCATAAAATAAGTTTTCTCGCGCCACATTAATTTTGAGTGGGTTTAAGGTCATGTTTTTATAACGTTTGGCCTCATAATCGGAGTTTACTGATTGTAGCGTTTCATCAAGAATTTTAGCAAATAATGATACATCTTCGGGTGCTTTTTTAAATTCAATCATCCATTCATGGGAACCTTTTTCTTTATTTTTCATGAAAATTGGCGCCACGGTATAATCTTTTACATCGCAGTTCAATTGCGAGCAGGTTTTTGCTATAGCTTGATCGGTATTTTCTACCATTAATTCCTCGCCAAATACATTGATGTGGTGTTTGGTTCTTCCAGAAACTCTAATTCGGTATGGATTTAAAGAAGTAAATCGAACGGTGTCTCCAATTAAATAGCGCCACAAACCTGAATTGGTGGTAATAACTACCGCATAATTTTTGAATAATTCCACTTCCGATAACGGAATTACTTTTTGGTTTGGCGTACCAAAAGTGTCCATTGGAATGAATTCATAAAAAATGCCATAATCCAACATCAACAATAAATCATTCGAATAATTTAAATCCTGAATGGCAAAAAATCCTTCCGATGCATTGTAAATTTCGTAGTATTTAAAATCGGTGTTGGGTAATATTTTTTGGTATTGTTCTCGGTAGGGTTCAAAATTTACACCGCCATGAAAATAAACTTCTAGGTTGGGCCAAAGTTCAAATAAGTTGGTGTGGTTGGTTTCTGATAAAATTCTGTTTAATAAAACCAATATCCATGAAGGGACCCCGGCAAAACTGGTCACATTTTCGGTTTTGGTTTCATTAATAATGGCGGTTAGTTTGGTTTCCCATTCGCTCATTAGTGAAATCTTATTGCTAGGTGTACTACTAAATTCTGCCCATAACGGCATGTTTTCAATTAGTATTGCCGATAAATCTCCGAATGAGGTCTTGTTGTTTTCATAAATTTGAGAACTTCCACCAAGGCGTAAACTTTTACCCAAAAACATTTCGGAGTTTTCATTGTTATTCAAATACATGCACAACAAATCTTTACTTCCTTTGTAATGGCAATTTTCAAGCGCACTTTCACTAACAGGAATAAACTTACTTTTAGCATTTGTGGTTCCGCTTGATTTGGCAAACCATTTTATGGGTTCTGCCCAAAAAACATTTTGTTCTCCTTTACGGGTGCGTTCAATAAGTGGTTCCAATTCTTCGTAGGTAGATACCGGAACTCTCTCACAAAAAGTTTTATAATTTTTTATGGATTCAAAATCTTTTTCTTTGCCAAGCTCCGTGTCTTCTGATCGCCGAATTAAATTCAATAATAATTCTTCCTGTACTTCATTAGGATATTTTAAAAACAGCTCAATTTGATGGATGCGCTGTTTTAATACCCAAGATGCTATAGAATTTATTATTGGAAATGGCATTTTTTTAGCTTTGAGTTATGAGTTATTGGTTTTGAATTATAACTTTACCAAAAATAACAAATTTTGTTTAACTTGATACTTTAATCCAGAAACTTAAAAACAAATGATTTACGAAGGGGTCTTAACTAAAATGCAAACCGAATATTCCAATCCGATTCAATATTATTTGGTTTTTGAAAATAGTTTTTTGAATTTAAATCAGTTGTTGGATAAGAATATTGAAATCAATTTTTTAGGTTACCAATGTTTGCAGTGTGGTAAAAAGAAGAAAATATTCCGTCAAGGATTTTGTTACGATTGTTTTATGAGTAGTCCTGCA
>JBILNU010000032.1:0-16121 GCA_044374815.1 Flavobacterium sp. | reverse complement strand
AATATTTTAATTCCTCAAGATTAGCATTGTCAACAATTGGAATTTCTACTCAAAAATTTTATCAAGACAAATATTTATTTCGTTTTGGAAACATTGAAGACATTCCTTATGGGAAATTAATATCATTTACGGGAGGTTTTGAAAATAAAAATAAAATAAACAGATCCTACTTTGGAGGCCGAATAGCTTATGGAAACTATTTCAATTTTGGTTATTTGCAAGGGAATTTTGAAGCCGGAAGCTTTTTTAATAATGGAAAATCAGAACAAAGTATCTATAAATTTGAGCTGAATTATTTCACAAATTTATTTCCAATTGGTGCCTGGAAATTCAGACAGTTTTTTAAGCCCGTTTTAGTTTTAGGAACCAATCGATTAAACACCCAGCAAGATCGGTTAAACCTAATAGATGTAAATGGAATTCCCGGTTTTAATAGTGCACCACTAACAGGAACCAAAAAATTCTTAGCTACCTTTCAAACTCAATCGTACAATCAAAAAGAATGGTATGGTTTTAATTTTAGTCCGTACATTAATTTCACCTTAGGCTTTTTAGACACAGGAGATCACATCTTTTTTAGCAATAAAATGTATTCCCAAATTGGTGTTGGTGTTTTAGTAAATAACAATTATTTAGTATTTAATAGCTTTCAACTTTCCTTTTCATACTATCCTTCTTTACCCATTGAAGGTAGTAATATAATTAAAACCAATGTGTTTCAAAACAACAATATTGAATTCAGAGATTTTCAAATTGGGCAGCCAGCACTTATTCCTTATCAGTAATCGCAAGTAGATTAAACCCAAAAGAATTCCTTACCTTTGCCGAAAATAATACCCCATGAGTACTTTTGAGCAATTCAATCTTCCTAAATCTTTACAAAAATCAATTGATGATTTAGGATTAACTACTCCTACTCCAATTCAGGAGAAGTCGTTCTCGCCTATAATGTCGGGAAGAGATGTTATGGGAATTGCACAAACGGGTACCGGAAAAACCTTAGCCTATTTACTTCCACTTTTAAAACAATGGAAATTTGTTCCAACTGATTCTGCTCGTGTGGTGATTATTGTCCCAACAAGAGAATTGGTGGTGCAAATTGTTGAAGTTATTGAAAGTTTAACCCAATACATGTCGGTTAGAACACTAGGAATTTATGGGGGTGTTAATATCAACACTCAAAAGAAAGCGGTTTACGAAGGAATCGACATCTTAGTTGGAACTCCAGGTAGAACCATGGATTTAGCTTTGGATAATGTGGTTCGTTTTGATTCGCTTCAAAAATTGGTAATTGATGAATTTGACGAAATCTTAAATTTAGGTTTTCGTTTTCAAGTGACTTCCTTATTATCCATGATGAAAAACAAGCGACAAAACATTTTATTTTCGGCAACCATGACCGATGAAGTAGATGAAATGCTTGAGGAATATTTTGAATTACCCGAAGAAATTACTTTGGCACCATCGGGAACACCTATTGAAAAAATTGTTCAATTAGCCTATTCTACACCCAATTTTCTAACGAAATTAAATCTGCTGAATCACATTCTTGCAACCGATGAAAGTACAAGCAGGGTTTTGATTTTTGCAAATAATAAAAAATCAGTTGATTTAATTGCTAATAGTATTGAAGAAAATTATCCAGACCAATTTGGAGTAATCCATTCCAATAAATCTCAAAATTACCGATTAAATACGATGGCTGCTTTTCAAGCTGGAGAATTGCGAGGTATTGTAACTACTGACGTTATGGCTCGTGGATTGGATATTTCGGATGTAACGCACGTAATAAATTTTGAATTTACCGATATTCCAGAACAATACATTCACCGTATTGGTAGAACGGGGCGTGCCGATAAATCGGGTATTGCCATAAGTTTCATTAGTCCAAAAGAGGAAGAAATTCAAATTGAAGCCGAAATGCTAATGGAAAAAGAAATTCAGTTTTTAGATTTTCCAGAAGAGGTAGAATTAGCCGAGCGCTTATTAGAATTTGAAAAAGACAAAAAGAAAGTTAAACAACTTTTAAAGCGCGTAAAACAAGAAGGTGGTGCAGCTTTTCACGAAAAAGCTAAGAAAAACCAAAAAGTAAATTTAGGTGGACCATCAAAAACTAAGCCTAGAAAAACCGAATCTAGAAACCGTGGCGTAGAACGAAAAAGAGATGCAAAAAAGAAAAAAAAGTAATCCAGGATTTATTTTAGTTGTGTGTCATTTTCGAAAATAAACTTTTAAACCTTTGAACTTTTTATTACTTTTGACAAATTAAATTAAAATGCAATTCCAACATCCAGAAATTCTATATTTCCTCTTCTTATTGGTAATTCCAATTCTGGTGCATCTTTTTCAACTTCGTAAATTTAAAACTGAATATTTTACCAACGTAAAATTCCTAAAAGAGCTTGTGGTTCAAACCCGTAAAAGTTCTAAAATAAAAAAATACTTACTATTAGCTACGCGCCTTTTATTACTATCCGCATTAATTGTAGCTTTTGCAAAACCCTTCTTTATTGCAAAAGACCATAAAGAAGCAAAAAACGAACTTTACATTGTTTTGGACAATTCGTTCAGTATGCAAGCCAAAGGTCAAAAAGGGGAATTATTAAAAAGAGCCGTTCAAGATTTATTGGAAAATACCCCCGAAGGTGCTTCGTTTTCTTTATTAACATGCTCTGATAATTATTGGAATACCGATATTAAATCCATTCAAAAGGAACTGCAAAACTTAAAATACAGTGCCACACCTTTTCAATTAGAATCTATTTTATCCAAAATAAAAGCACACAAATCGGCATTTAGAAAAGATATTGTTGTGATTACGGATGCCGTTTGTTTAGAATCAAAAAATGCATCTTCAAAAAGTGAAAACGAAAACTTATATTATATTATTTCGGAAGCGGAAAAAACCAACAATATATCCGTTGATAGTGTTTTCATTAATCAAACCATGGATAACTTTTATGAAATTGGTGTTAAATTATCAGCCTATGGCGATGATTTCAATGAGGTTCCGATTTCGTTATTCAACCGAAATAAACTAACTGCAAAGACCTTAGTTAATTTAGAGTCAAAGAACAAAACCATAAACTTCACAATCCCGAAGACCGATTTTCATGGTTATGTTTCTATTTCTGATAATAGTTTAGAGTACGACAACACGTATTACTTTAGTATTTCAAAACCTCAAAAAAGCAATGTAATTAGCATTGGAAATCAAGAAAATAGTTCGTATTTATCCCGAATTTACACAGCTGCAGAATTTAATTATTCTAACTTTGAACTTACAGCTCTAGATTATAACTTGATTGAAAAGCAAGATGCTATTGTTTTAAATGAATTGAAAGAAATTCCACAAGCATTACAAACCACCTTGAAATCCTTTTCTGAAAAAGGAGGAAATATTATTTTTATTCCAAGTGAAGAAGCATCTGTTGCAACAATAAATTCGTTTTTATCTACGATTAGCAGTATTCAATTCAAATCAAAAAACAATTCTGATAAATTAATTACAAAAATTAATTTCAGCCACCCATTATTTAGTAGTGTTTTTGAAAAAGAAGTTACCAATTTTCAATATCCAAAAACTAAAGTTTCTTTTGAAATTGGAAACACTTCTCCAGTTGTTTTAGGCTATGCAGATCAAACTGCATTTTTAAGTTCTTCGCAAAGCGATGTTTCAGCAACCTATGTTTTTGCGGCGCCATTAAACAAATTGAATAGTAATTTTCAAAATTCTCCAATAGTAGTTCCAGTGTTTTATAATATGGGACAAAACGCACAAAAAGCAGGCATCAATGTATTGCAAATTGGAGAAAACAAAACATTTATTGTTGAAACAAAACTTGGCAAAGACGAAATCGTAACGGTAAAAAACAACCAGAAAAACTTTATTCCTTTGCAACAACTACTTAACAATAAAGTAAAAATAACCTGCAATGACAATCCAAAGGAAGCAGGGAATTTTGACATCTACAACAGTCAAATACCCGTAAATACAATTAGTTTTAATTATAATCGAACCGAAAGTAATTTAGAAAACACCAATACAGATGCGTTTGACAATTATAAAGAAATAAGTAATGTGAGTGCTATCTTTGACACACTTCAAGCCAACCGAAGTGATAATCAAATGTGGAAATTATTTATTTTATTATCTTTATTATTTATTACACTTGAAGTACTAATTCAAAAATATGTAAAATAATTTTTAATACATTTGAATTGAAAATCCAATAAAATATGAAAATCCTAATCCGAGAAGCAAAAATTATAGACTCAAAAAGTCCATTTCATCAACAAATTGTTGATGTAAAAATTAGTGATGGTTTAATTGAAAAAATTGGAAAAAACTTAGCCAAAGACAGTTTGTATAAAGAAATAAGCCAAGCCAATTTACACCTTTCACAAGGGTGGATGGACAGCAGTGTTTCTCTAGGCGAGCCTGGCTATGAAGATAGAGAAACAATAAGCAACGGACTTCAAGTAGCCGCAAAAAGCGGATTTACTGCAATAGCTTTACAACCCAATAGTTTTCCGGTGATAGATAACCAATCTCAAATTCATTTTGTAAAACAAAAAGCAGCACAATCGGCAACCGATTTATTCCCAATTGGAGCTTTAACCAATAATTGCGAAGGAACCGATTTGGCCGAATTATTTGATATGAAAAATGCGGGTGCTGTTGCATTTGGTGATTATGGACAAAGCTTAGCTAATGCCAATTTGCTTAAAATTGGATTGCAATATGTTCAAGATTTTGATGGATTAGTAATTGCTTTTTGTCAAGATGAAAAAATAAAAGGAAGTGGCGTTGTTAATGAAGGAATTGTATCTACTCGCTTGGGATTAAAAGGAATTCCGAATCTTGCCGAAGAACTAATTGTTGCTAGAAACTTATTTTTATTAGAATATACAGGTGGAAAATTACACCTACCTACCATTTCAACTGCAAAATCGGTGGATTTAATTCGGGAGGCTAAAGCTAAAGGATTACAAGTAACGTGTAGCGTGGCTGTTTCTAATTTGGTTTTAACCGATGAAAAACTGGACGGATTTGATACTCGTTTCAAACTATCACCACCGCTAAGAACTAATGAAGATCGAATGGCTTTACTTGCTGGAGTTGCTGATAATACCATTGACATCATCACATCAGACCACAATCCAATTGATATTGAACACAAAAAAATGGAATTTGACGGAGCTAAAAACGGTTCAATCGGACTAGAAAGTGCTTTTGGAGCCTTGCTAACCGTCTTGCCAGTTGAAACTATAGTTGCTAAACTTACATATGCAAAATCAATTTTTAGTATTGAAAGTTCAGAAATTGCAGAAGGCAAACCAGCAAATGTTACCCTTTTCTCTAACGATGGCGAATGGATTTTTACAAAAGATGCGATCCTTTCAAAATCAAAAAATTCAGCTTTTCTTGGAACAAAAATGAAAGGAAAAGTAATCGGAATCTACAACAAAAATACTTTTATTGAATCGTAATGGATCAAAAAACAATAGAGGAAGGAAAATCGGCTGCCATAACAAGCTACATTTTAATTGTAGGGGTTTTAATTGCCCTTTCTATGAATTCAGAAAACAAGAATTCCTTTGCTTCTTTCCACATCCGTCAGGGATTGGGTTTAACGTTGACTTTTATTACTTTGGGAGTTTCCATCAGCTATTTTGAAAGCATTATGATTGCAGCACCTATGTGGATTTTCATTTCAATATTGAGCATTTACGGAATTTTTACTGCTGCCAAAGGCGAGGTTATTCCGTTGCCTTTATTAGGAAAATGGTACCAAAAATGGTTTAGTAATTTTTAATTATACCAATGACACTTCACCATTTAGTTAGAGCGCCAAAAATTATATTAGATAAAAATCCATTATTGCTGTTATTGCATGGATATGGAAGTAATGAAGAAGATTTATTTTCTTTTTCATCCGAACTTCCGGAAGAGTATTATGTAATTTCAGCTAGAGCTCCCTATGATATGGGATTTGGGAGTTATGCGTGGTATGCCATTAATTTTGATGCCAATGAGAATAAATTTTCAGATATTCCACAGGCACAACAATCTAGAGATATAATTGCAAATTTCATTGATGAGCTAATTGCGAATTATCCTATTGATTCCACAAATGTTTCCTTAATTGGATTTAGTCAAGGCACTATATTAAGTTATGCCGTTGCACTCTCCTACCCTGAAAAAATTCAACGAGTGGTTGCCATGAGTGGCTATTTAAACCTTGATATGGTAAACCCAAATTTTAATACTAATAATTTAAGTAATCTAAAGATATTTGCTTCTCATGGAACGGTAGATCAGGTAATTCCAATAGATTGGGCAAGAAAAGCGGCTCCAATATTATCTCAATT
Source organism: Flavobacterium sp. (assembly GCA_044374815.1). Classification (GTDB taxonomy): domain Bacteria; phylum Bacteroidota; class Bacteroidia; order Flavobacteriales; family Flavobacteriaceae; genus Flavobacterium. The sequence continues at coordinate 9,746 of JBILNU010000032.1, read as the reverse complement.
AGGAGTAGAGGTCTTATACAAAGAATATCCCGTGGGTCATGGTGTAGCTCCGCAGAATTTTTATGATTTTAAAAATTGGTTACAGCAATAAAAAAAGTCTCATTGTAAGAGACTTTTTTTATTCTTGACCATCAGGATTATCGCTTCCGGATACTTTATTTCCTATTTCGCCATCACCAGAAAAAACAACTTGTCCGGCTTTTTTAAGTTGGTATCCATTTTGAGCAATTAATTGGTAATCTTCAAAAACCCAAACTTTTTCGGAACCCGATTTTGATACAATAAATGATTTATCATCAGGTAAAAATATTTCGGCTTTATCTCCTTCTTCATTGAATAAAACATAGGCGCATAAAGTTACATCTTCGGTTGCAGCATTATCCGTTGGATTCAATTGAATTCCGGTAAAGGCTTTTACACATTCTTTGTTAAGCTTAGACCATGTATATCCTGCCGAAGCCAAACAACCGTCTTCATCTTTATCTGCTCCAACAATTGTTGAATCTATAACAGATGCTTTTACTTCTTCATCGGTTGTATCATTTAATTTACAAGAAATAAAAATTGAAGCTATTGCAATTAATGTTAGTAGGTTTTTCATAGGATTAAAATTTTATTGGGCTTAAAATTTTATTGATTTAGTATTCTTGTTTCGGATAAATAAAAGTATCCATTAATTGAAAGGTTATTTTTCCGTCTTTTTCAACAAAATATTTAATAACTACATCGCCCCAATATTGACCGTCACTGTAGTCAGCAATAATCCAACGGTGGTTTAAAATTTTTATTTTATTTATAATGAATTTTTGTTCACTTAATTTCTCTTGACCTGTGTAAATATTTCCTTTTGGATCGTCATTATAAGCCATCAGAGCCTCTTTAATTTGTGGTATTAACTTTTGCACATCATAATCCACAAAATATTCCTTAGCAAAATCGTTATTCTCTAATGAAAAATGGTCGGCTTCAAATAATTTATTAGTAATTACTGCAATACTGTCTTTATAGTACTTTATTTCACTTTCATTTTTTTTCATTTCAAAAGAAAGCGCTTTCGAATAATACATATAGGTAAAAGCAGCAACTAAAGTTGATAAAATAAATAAGTATAAATATAATTGTCTTTTCATTACTATATCGCTATTTCTAGATTATCATAAGCCAAAAAAATATTAGAAGGTAATTTCTTTTCAACTTCGTCATGAAAGCCTAATAAATGACTAATATGAGTTAAGTATGCTTTTTTGGGTTGCACCAAAGTTACAAAATCTAAAGCTTCCTGCAAACTAAAGTGCGAGTGGTGCGAATCCTCCCTTAAGGCATTGATAACCAAAACTTTTACCCCTTTTATTTTTTCTATTTCTTCGGATTCAATAGATTTCACATCGGTTAAATAGGCAAAATCATTCATTTTATATCCAAAAACCTGCAAATTGCCATGATAAGCATTTATTGGAACTATTTCTATATTCCCAATTGAAAACGTCTCATTATTTATAACTTCAATTGGCTGAACTGAGGGCGCTCCTGGATACCGATTTTCAGTTTCAAAAACATAATCGAAGCGTTTTTTTAAATTTTGAATAACTCGAGGATGGGCATAAAAGGGAATTTCTCCTTGTTTAAAATTGAATGGTCTAATATCATCAATTCCCGAGGTATGATCAGCATGTTCGTGTGTAAATAATAAAGCATCTATTTTTGTGCATTTTGAGGCTAGCATTTGCTGTCTGAAATCGGGACCACAATCTACAATTAAAGATGTTTTTTCTGTATGCACCCATACGGATACACGAAGTCTTTTATCTTTAGGATTGCTACTTTTACACACTTCGTGATCGCTTCCAATAACAGGAATTCCTTGAGATGTACCAGTTCCTAAAAAATAAACCTTCATTTTGTGTTATTTTAAATTAAACCAAAAACTAATTCTTAGTTAAATAAATACAAAAATAGCATTAATTATCTTTTTATAAACACCATTTTTTCTAACTTTGTTGCCTATTAATTAGATTATGGGAAATTCCGAATTAGACATAAAATTAAAAGGAGACAAAGTAATTGAGCATATACCTTCAATTAAAGACAAGGCTTTACGTATTAATTTGAACGAAAATATCTATGGTACCTTTGCCGAAATAGGTGCGGGTCAAGAAACGGTTCGTCATTTTTTTAGAGCTGGAGGATCTTCTGGAACAATTGCAAAAGCAATGTCTGCCTATGATAAGGATTTTAGTGATGCTATTTACGGAGTTGAAACGGATGGCCGCTATGTTACCGAAAGTCGATTAACTAAAATGCTTTCCCATGAAGTAGATTTAATTGAAAAAAGATTAGATAGAGCAAAACACCCAAATAAATTATTCTTTAGTTACGCTAACACTGTTGCAACGATAGATTTCGCAAAACAATTTAAAGGTCACGGTTGGGTTGGAATAAAATATCAATTAGAGCCTGAAGAAGATTACAATGAAATTACTCTTCATATACGATTTAAAGAAACTGATGCCCGTTTGCAACAAGAAACTCTAGGTATTCTTGGTGTTAACTTAATATATGGAGCATTTTATAAATACAATGATCCTAAAAAATTACTTCGATATCTATACGATCACTTAGACAAAGATCAATTAGAAATTGACACTATAAACTTCTCAGGGCCAAGATTTGCTAATGTAGATAACCGATTAATGAGTTTGCAATTGGTAAAAAATGGAATGACAGATGCCGTTATGTTCAGTCCAGATGGACACAATATTTTACCAGCAGCCGTTTTATATAAAAAGAATATCCTTGCATTAAGAGGAAGTTTCCGTCCGGTTACTAAGGTGAATATGGACATGTTGGAACGTTCCCTTGAGATGTTTACCAAAGAAAATAAAGTAGAAAAAGAAAATACGTTTGTGATTTTTGAAATCACTTTATCTAACCTTCGCTCGGAAGGTGAAATCGATGAAAGAGATTTCATGGATCGAGCTGAATTACTTTGTTCACTTGGACAAACAGTTATGATATCAAATTTCCAAGAATATTACAAAGTGGTTGAATATTTCTCAAGTTATACCAAAGCCAGAATGGGATTGGTAATGGGGGTGAATAATTTAGTAGATATTTTTGACGAAAAATACTACCGACACTTAAGTGGAGGTATATTAGAAGCTTTCGGAAAATTATTTTACCGAGATTTGAAAGTATACCTTTACCCAATGCTTGAAGAAGGAGAAGTTATCACATCTCAAAATCTTAAAGTACATCCTAGAATGAAGGAATTATATAAATTTTTCGCCTATAATGGAAAAGTAATTGATGTTGCCGGATATGATAAAGAAAATTTAAAAATCTTCTCGAGAGAAGTATTAAAAATGATTGGTTCTGGAACTAAAGGATGGGAAAAACTGTTGCCTGAAGGAACCGCTGAACTTATAAAACATAAAAAATTATTTGGCTACGATCCGAATAAAGTATTAGAAGATGCAAACAATATGTAAAATTCAAACCTCAATTCCCAATTGAGGTTTTTTATTTTATAAGTTATTTCTTAATTTATTTTAATCGAATTTGTTCAATAGGATTTATTTTATTATTTTTATAAAAATATTTAACTAGAAATTAGTTACTTCTTTAGTCCCCGAAGAAATCAATTTAAACTTCACCTCTACTTTTTGATTGGCGTATGTACCAGAACAGAATTCTGATACATTTTGTATTTACAAATTTGCTAATTCAAATTAAAGTATGAAAATACATATTAAGCACATGGTTTCACTGCGTTGTATTAAAGTAGTTGAAAATGCTTTAGAGGCTTCAGGAATTCTCTATAAATGCGTTACTTTAGGGGAAGTAGAACTATTTGAACCCGAATTATTTGAATCTAAAAAAGAGAACCTAAACAAAATTCTTTTAGAATGTGGATTGGAATTGTTGCAAGAAAAAAGAATGACAACAGTTGAAAAAATAAAAAATTGCATTATCGAAATGGTGCACAACAGTAACGAACTTCCAAAAATTAAGCTATCAATTTATTTGAGTAAAAAACTAAATTTAAACTATACGTATCTTTCTAATTTATTTAAAGAAGTAACCGGAATGACCATTCAACATTTCATTGTGTTACATAAAATTGAAAAAGCAAAAGAGCTAATTCTTTACGATGAATTAACTCTCAATGAAATTACACACCAATTACAATATAGCAGCGTTGCTCATTTATCAACCCAGTTCAAACAAGTAACCGGAATTACCCCAACCCACTTTAAAAAAGTAAAAACCTTTAAAAACCGTGTCTTTTTGGAACAAATTGAATTAAATAATTTGAGATTAGCCTAATATTTGAGCTGCGTGCGCTTTAGTTTTTACATCAGAAATTATTTGTTCAATAATTCCGGATTCATTGATAACAAAAGTTGTTCTGTGTATGCCGTCGTATTCTTTACCCATAAATTTCTTAGGTCCCCAAACACCAAATGCATGGATTACCGATTTATCTTCATCTGCAAGTAATGGAAAAGGGAAATTGAATTTATCTTTAAATTTCAATTGCGCGTTTTGCGAATCGGCACTTACACCAAGTAACGCATAATTATTCGATTGGAAACGTTCGAAATTATCTCTAAGATCACAAGCTTCTGCGGTACAACCTGGAGTATTCGCTTTTGGATAAAAGAAAACAACTAATTTTTTTCCTTTGTAATCTGCTAAAGTATGCGCAGTTCCGTTTTGATCAACTCCTGAGAAATTTGGCGCTTTATCTCCTACTTTTAGATGTGTCATGGGTTTACGATTTAGATTATATTTATTGTGAGTGTCGGCTAAATTGATTTATTTTACAAATCAAATTTAACAATTAATGACCAAAAAAGAGCGTGCAACATTTGTTATAAATTCGTTAAAAGAAATTTATCCAAGCATCCCAATTCCGTTAGATCATAAAGACCCTTACACCTTACTTGTTGCGGTATTATTATCTGCTCAATGCACGGATGTTAGAGTAAATCAAATCACTCCAATATTATTTGCTAAAGCCGATAATCCTTGGGATATGGTAAAAATGACGGTCGAAGAAATAAAAGAAATCATTCGGCCTTGTGGTTTATCACCAATGAAATCAAAAGGCATTTATGGTTTATCTCAAATCTTAATTGAAAAATACAACGGTGAAGTTCCTCAAAGTTTTGAAGCACTTGAAGCACTTCCAGCAGTAGGGCATAAAACAGCAAGTGTAGTTATGAGTCAGGCCTTTGGTGTTCCTGCATTTCCTGTTGACACCCATATTCACCGCTTAATGTACCGTTGGGGTTTAAGTACTGGAAAAAATGTAGTCCAAACTGAAAAAGATGCAAAAGTCCTATTTCCAAAGGAATTATGGAACGATCTACATCTTCAAATTATTTGGTATGGCAGGGAATATTCGCCTGCTCGTGGCTGGAATATTGACAAAGATTTTATTACCAAAAATATAGGAAGTAAAAAAATCATCAAAGAAGCAGAAAAAAAAATATCCCGATAACATCGGGATATTTTTTTAATTAGCAATAATTTCAAAACTGTAGTTACCAACTTTAACAATATTCAACGCTTTTGAATAATTAAGAATAAAACTAATCGTTTCTTTTTTTGGTAACATTTTTTTTGATGCTAATTCTTTTTTAGAGTAAAGTTTTGCCATAGAAAAAATTAAATTTATATCTATAACGTTATAGCATTCAAAATATTGTTTAATTCGTTAAAATAATATTATTTTTTTCAATAATTTTTCTCAGATTCATTAATGCATATCGCATTCTTCCGAGAGCGGTATTAATACTCACTCCGGTTTGCTCTGCAATTTCATTAAAACTTAGATCTTGAAAGATACGCATTTCAAGTACTTCCCTTTGATCATCTGGAAGTTGCTGAATTATTTTATGCAAATCTTTTTCAATGGCATCAGTAATAATTCTACCTTCTGCATTTAATGAATTATCTGTAAGGATAGAGAAAATAGAAAACTCTTCTGTTTCACGAAGCATTGGCATTTTCTTGTTCTTTCTATAATGATCTACAATTAAGTTGTGTGAGATACGCATAACCCATGGTAAAAATTTACCTTCTTCGTTATATGAATTGGATTTTAAAGTTTTAATTACTTTAATAAAAGTGTCTTGAAAAATGTCGTCGGCAACATCGCGATCTGGCATTTTGGAATAAATAAATCCATAAATTTTAGATTGATGTTTTTTAATCAATATAGCCAAAGCGTTCTCGTCGCCTGCTATATAATTCTTTACCAATAAAGCATCAGGAATTTGAGTAGTAGCCATAAAATTACCTTTTAGTCGTTAATAATAATCTAAATATTTATTTCTAAAAGTAATTTTATACGATAGGCGACTTGTTAATTGTTAATAAAGTGTTGACAAATATAACTTAATAATTTCTTAATATCCAAACGAAAAATCAAATTTTAACATTTGAATTGAAATAAATAAGATAATTAAGGTGTTTTATTAAAGAAAAATACTAATAAAAGAGGATTGAATTAAGATTATTTAATAATTATCTTTTTAACTATTTTTTCAAAACCTGAATACAAAGTTATCAAATAAACACCCGGTTGTAAATGAGTTACATCTATTTTATTAGTTTCTTTATTTTGCTCTAAGACCTTACTTCCTAGCAAATTATATATTTCAACTTTATCAATTGAAACACTAGAATTAATACTTAAGCTACCAGTAACAGGATTTGGAAATGAAATAGAATTTAATTCTGAAAAAACACTAACACCTATTGAACAAGCACTTCCTACGACATAAGAATAGTAATTAGTTACTGACATGCCACCAGCATAAGCAAATTTTACTCCATAATTAATTGTAGAACCGATTGTTTGATTGGTTAATGTATAAGTAAAACTATTTCCAGATACATTTGTCATTTGGAATTCAGTAAAAGGACTTTGTCTCCACAAAAAGGCTACTACTCCAACTTTATCAGTATCTAATAAATTGTATGTAATATTTACATCATTACCATTTGTTTGAAATATATAATTATAACCTGAAGAAAAGCTACCTATTTGAGCTAAATTAGAAGTTCCTGAACATTGAGGACTAAATGATGTGGTTGCATTAAGAATTATTGGATTATTTGCAACAGGATTTCCAACCATGTCTGATGCTGTTATTGTGAAAACATAATTTGTATTTGATAACAAATTTGGTATAATAACAGATTTTTGATTTCCAGATGGGTTGTAAACGGTAAATGATTCTCCATTATAGGAAATTGTATATGCTATTGTACCTGAATTATCATTAGCATTCATTAATAACTCAATTGATGAACCGGTTATTGAGCCTATAGAAGCAACAAAGTTAGTAGGGGCTTGAGTATCAGTAGCAGTATTTTGATATACCCTTACATAATCAATAATCATAGACGTTTGATTAAAATTAGCTGGAATAGTTCCTGCAAAACCACCCATTGCAATATTGAATATTAAATATTGATCTGCATCAAAAGGCCAAGTACTTGAATTCTTTATTGTAGGATTGTATGTGTAAAAAACAACATTATCAAGTAAAAAAGAAATTTGGTTTGGAGACCAATTCATTGAATATATATGATAATTTTGTGAGATATCTGATGCTTGAATACCGCCTTTATTTATAGTATTTCCAGACGAAGAAGGAGTATGAATAGCAGCACCAATATAATTTATTGGTTGGTCTGGAAAAATTCCGTGCTCCATAATATCAATTTCACCACATGCAGGCCAACTAGTTGTTCCAAAATTAGAATCAAAAAAACCTCCATCTTCATTAATATTTTTTCCTAACAACCACAAAGCAGGCCATGTTCCTTGACCATTTGGGACTTTTGCTCTTATATCAACACGACCATATTTAAATGCAAATTTAGAATTTAATCTAGCGGATGTAAATTGTTTTGTTACATTTTGATCAGTAAAATTTTCTCTTTTTGCAACAATATTTAATGCCCCAGCATCAACAAATGAATTTACCAATCGATTGGTGTAATGTTGTACTTCATTATTAAACCAACTTCCTCCCGCTGGAATTTGTGTTTGATGATGCCATTTATTTGAATCTAGAAATCCACTTGAATTAAATTCATCCGACCAAACTAAATTATTGTAAACTACATCAACTTGTGAGAATCCTAATTGAAAGAACAGGAAAAAAGATAAAAGTAATTTGTATGGAGTACTATTTTTCATTTTCATTAAAATAAATTCATTATTTGGATGCTTGATCACCTCTAGCAATCATTAGTTGTTCTTTAATTTCTTTGGCTTTATCTGCGGTCAAGTCATAGTCTCTCATTACCCACATTCCAATTAAGGTCCCTAAAATTGGAATTCCAGAGAAAAATAATCGCAATCCCGAAACAGCTCCTTCAACTTGAGTTGCTGCACCTGGATGAAAATCAACACAAGACATAATAACTCCTGTTAATAATCCTGCAATTGCAAAACCAAATTTAACCATCCACCAATAAATAGCTCCGAATATTCCTTCTCTTCTTTTACCAGAAGTAAGTTCATCCATATCACAAACATCGGCTGTCATTGACATCATTAAAGTAAACAAACTACCTATACCAAAGGCAAAGAAAGGAAGTGCAAATAGAAACATGTAAGGTTTACCTGGAATAAATAGAAACCAAAGCAAAATGTAACCAAAAATTGATATGCCTTGACAGATTAAAAAGGTTTTCTTTTTTTCTATTTTTTTAGACATCCATGATACTATTGGAATTACAATAAAAGTAGTAGACAAAGCTCCTAAACATCCGAAAAGGGTTGGCCAAATTCCTGCATCCGCAGAAACTCCGTTAAATAGATAATAAACTACTATAAAAAAGGTAAATCCGGCAACTGTATTAAAGGCATTAAAAATGAAGAAAGTCGCAATGCAAAGTTTTCTAAAAGGTTTATTCCTAAATGCTTCATTAAAACTTTTTAATATTTCTTTGAAACTACCACCAATAGCTTTAAATGTTAATGGAGAAAAACTAACTTCATCTTTTGTCGACTTACTTTTAATAAATATAGCAGGAATCATTGCTAATATCATGCAGGAAATCCCTACCCAAACGGCTAAAGTTCTTGTAGCAGTATCAGCATTTGGAAACCAACTGGGATCATACATAATAACCCAAAACCAAGGTGCAATAACCCAAGCCCATTGACCAATCCATTGTGAGATTGCCATAATGCTAGTTCTTTCATGAAAGTCATCACTCATTTCATAACCCATTGCAACATAGGGAACACTAAAAATGGATAGTCCGATATAAAATATTATGGACCATATAAGAAAGTAATAGAAATTATAATCTATTCCACTTTCTCTAAATAATTGCCACATTACAACAAAAGAAATCCCCATAATTATGGCACCAATAAAAACATATTGTCTTCGTCTTCCCCACTTGGATCGAGTATTGTCTGAAATGAAACCCATAATTGGGTCAATAAAAGCATCTAATATTCTGGGTAAAAAGTAAGTAATACCCCACATCCAAGTTGGCATGCCTAAATTTTCAACTAATACAACCATAAATATTCCTAGTGCTGCAGGGAACATTTGGTTGGCTAACATTCCTAATCCAAAGGCAATCTTTTGACCCATTGAAACCGATCCGTTTGAGTTGAAGCTGTTATTTGACATAATTACTATTTTTAATTTATATTTTTTTTGAGTTTATTACACCCAACTTATTATTATCGTAATACTATT
>JBILNU010000120.1:0-4622 GCA_044374815.1 Flavobacterium sp. | reverse complement strand
TGGCCAAATCTTGACAACGGGAGTAAAGTGGAGCCAAATGTATTTGAATTAAACATATCTGAAGAAGTGCCCATTTTAAATATTAACTTAAAAGGGAATTACACTACACAACAATTAAAAAAATACGGAGAATTACTTCAAGACGACATTGAAGAAATTGCCGAAGTTAAAAAAGTTGACATTCTTGGAGTAGATGATAAGGAAGTAGAAATTGCTGTTGATATATTTAAAATGACTGCTGCGCAAGTTTCTTTTGACGAAATTCAAAACGCAGTTAAGTACGAAAACATGACGCTTTCGGGAGGTAACTTAATCAGTCAAGGATCGAGAAACAACATTCGAATTGTTGGAGAAATCAAAGACCCTAAAGAATTAGAAAATATCATTGTCAAGTCATATGGAGGTACCGTTTATCTTAAAGACATAGCAACAATTAGCTTTAAAGAAAAAGAAAAAACAACCTATGCTCGTGAAAAAGGAACCGAAGTAGTGATGTTGAATGTTAAAAAACGTTCCAATCAAAACATGATTTCTGCTATAGAGCAAGTAAAAGTAAAATTAGAAAAAGCCAAAACTTCGTATTTGCCTTCCAACCTTGAATTACAATTATCAAACGACCAGTCTTCTCGAGTTGAACACCAAGTAGACGAACTTTCCAACCACATCATTTTTGGAATTGTATTGGTAATGATTGTATTAATGTTTACCATGGGTTTACGAAACTCCTTATTTGTAGGAGCTGCAATTCCATTATCAATGTTGATGGCGTTTAGTATCCTTTCTGCCTTTGGATTAACCCTAAATACCATGGTTCTTTTTGGTTTAGTTATGGGATTAGGAATGTTGGTAGATGACGGTATTGTAGTAGTTGACAATGTATTTGCCAACATGCAAAAAGGAATGGATCGTGTTTCGGCTTCAAAAATTGGAATTGGCGAAATTGCTTGGCCTGTAATTTCATCTACCGCTACTACCTTAATGGCATTTTTACCATTCCTGCTATGGCCTGGAACAATGGGTAAATTTATGAAGTATTTCCCAATTACTTTAACGGTAACTTTAACAGCATCGCTATTTGTTGCGATGGTTGTGAATGCTGCAATGACGGGAGGTTCAATGGATATTGAAGATAAAAATGTATCTAAAAAATCTGCAAAATTATATACAATAATATTCACAATAATTGCAGTTATTTTTGTCCTTATCGGAAATATCTTCGATTCAAAATTGTCAAGAGGAATTGGCCATTTAGCCATTATATCACTTGGATTAATGTGGTTATATAAAATAAAATTATACCAATGGACACAAGATTTTCAGCACAGTTTCTTTCCAAAAATGGAAGAAAAATACAAAACATTTTTAGCTAAAATTCTTGACGGAAAAAAAGCTTGGATTGCTCTAGTAACTATTATTGGAATGCTCTTTTTCTCATTTATTTTATTGGGAATTTTCCCAAGAAAAGTATTGTTTTTCCCAGATAATATTCCAAATCAAGTGATCGCTTACATCGAGTATCCTCAAGGAACCGACATTCAAAAAACCAATAAAGCCACTTTATTTGTAGAAAAACAAGTAATCACTATTTTGAATAAATATGTTGATCCCAACAGCAAAAACAAAGAAAACTTTTTAGCAGAATCTATTGTTTCTCAAGTTGGAGTTGGTGCTGGAAATCCAAATGTGGATGCAGGTTCTGCATCTGAAACCCCATACAAAGGGAAAGTGACTGTTAATTTCTCTGAGTTTAAATTTCGTAGAGGAATCAATACCGCAGATATATTAGAAGAAATTCGTGCTAAAGTAAAAGGTATTGCTGGTGCAAAAGTTACTGTTGAAAAAGATGCCAACGGACCTCCAGCTGGATACCCTATAAGTATTCAACTTACAGGAGCAGATTATGAGGTAATGCTTAAAGAGGCCAATAAAATGATTGCTTTTATTGAATCTAAAAATATTCCTGGTATAGAACGCCTTAGTATTGATGTAAACAAAGAGAGCCCAGAGTTGGAAGTAAAAGTAGATCGAGTTAATGCTGGAAGTCTTGGTGTTTCAACTGGTCAATTAGGGTTTAATTTACGTCGATCGGTGTATGGTCAAGAAATTTCAACCTATAAAGAAGGGGATGATGATTATAACATAATCATGAGAATGCAAGATGACCAACGTAAAAACGAAAATATTCTTTTCAATCAATCGTTAACTTTTAGAAATCAAAACAACGGTCAAATGATGCAAGTACCTATTTCTTCTGTTTCACAAACAGAAAAAACAAGTACTTATAATCAAATAAAAAGAAAGAATCAAAAACGAATCATGACCATTTATTCTAATGTTTTGACAGGATATAATGGAGATGAAATTACCAAACAAATTCAAACCGAATTAAAAGGTTATGAATTAGCAAAAGGTACTACGTTTTCGTTTTCTGGGGTGCAAGAAGAACAAGGAAAAAACCAAAGTTTCTTAATGTATGCCTTGTTTTTGGCCTTGGCAGGAATTACCATAATCATCGTTTTACAATTTAATTCGGTTTCTAAAACAATTGTTATTTTGTTTACCGTATTATTAAGTTTCAGTGGAGTTTTCTATGGGTATGTAATTGCAAATATGGATTTTGTAATCTTAATGACCATGATGGGAATCATTTCACTTGCAGGAATTGTGGTGAAAAACGGAATCGTATTAATGGATTTCTTTGTGCTTTTATTAGATAAAAAAGTGGCGGATAAACATTTATTAAGTCACGATGATTTATCATTAGAAGAAATAAAAGAAGTAATTATCGAATCGGGTAAATCGCGTTTACGTCCGGTATTATTAACGGCTTTAACTGCAGTATTGGGATTAATTCCGTTGGCAATTGGGTTAAACTTTGACTTCTTTGGATTAATTACTGATTTAAATCCACACCTATTCATTGGGGGTGATAATGTAATTTTCTGGGGACCATTAGCATGGACTATCATCTTCGGATTAACCTATGCAACGGTATTAACTTTAATAATGGTTCCGGTCATGTTTTACTTAGTAAAACGAGTAAAATATTGGTTACGTGATAGAAGACAATTAGGATTGAGCACAGAAGAAGAATAATTACATCATTTAAACAAAAAAAGGGCGTTTCAATGAAACGCCCTTTTTTTTAAATATAAATTAAAATTAGTTCAATAAACTATTCAATTTTTCTTGTAATTTAGGATCTGATGGTCTTAATTCATCTGCGCTAAGAACAACCCCTTTTGGATCAATTAAAATAAATCTAGGAATAGAATTAATTCCGAAAGCGGTAATGAAATCTGAATTCCAATTTTTATCAGCAAATAATTGAATTCCACCAAGTGATTTATCCGTCACAAATTTTTTCCATTTTTCGTGGTCTTTATCTTCATCAACAGAAATACTTACAAAAGCAATTTTTTTATCGTGGTATTTTTCTTCAATTTTTTGAAGAAAAGGAATTTCTCCTCTACACGGTCCGCACCAAGTTGCCCAAACATCAATATAAACATACTTACCCTCTAAATCTGTTAATTTAGTTTTACCACCTGCATGATTTTCATAATCAAAAGTTGCTGCTACTTTTCCTACAACATTTTTAAGTGCTTGTGAAGATTTGTACTCCATTTGCATCCCAAAAAATTCTTGGGTCATGTTCTTTTTTACTTGAGCTTTAAAATTAGCATCAAAATCGCCTTTTTCTAATTTTTCAAAATCGGCTTTCTTTTTTGCATCAAAAACTAAATAAAAAGCATCTTTATCTTTTGCAAAGTTTTCAGTGCCAAAAACTTCGTTGCTTATTGCTTGCTGAGCTAAGAAGTTGTTTTCTTCAGATCCTTTTCCTGTAAAAGAAAGTGTTTCATCAAAAAGTTTTGCATCCATTTTTAATTTTAAATCAAATCCTGATTTCAAAAATAATTGAGCATATTCTTGTCCGTCAAACATTAAATAAAAACCATCTTTTACCTCAAATTTGTCAGAAAATAAACCATTATTATCTATTTTTATTTCTTTAATAATTACATTTTTATTGTCTTTAATGTAAATAACATCTCCATTTCTATTGGCAATATCAGCCTGAAAATTTACCATTTCTTGTGCAAACCCAAATGTAGTCATCGCTAGTGCACATAAAATTAAAACTATTTTTTTCATATTATTTTTTTGTTGATTAATAAATTCAAAAGTAACCAATTTTATGAATGCTATTTCATGATTAAGAAAAATTTAGTGTTTATTTCGTTGGAAGTTTTTTACTTTTGCACCCAAGACCAAAAGTCGAATTGATATTTATAAAAAAATTATTCCAAATGTATAGAAGTCATAATTGTGGCGAATTAAACGCTAGCCATGTAAATAACCAAGTTACCCTTGCAGGATGGGTTCAAAAATCTAGAGATAAAGGATTCATGAATTGGGTTGATTTACGCGATCGCTATGGAATTACGCAATTATTTTTTGACGAAAGTCGTTCAGAAAAAAGTGTTTTCGAATTGGCTAAAACGCTAGGTAGAGAATATGTAGTTCAAGTTAAAGGAACTGTTATTGAGCGTGAAGCCAAAAACAAAAATATCCCAACAGGAGAAATTGAAATTTTGGTAACCGAAATGACTATTCTAAAT
>JBILNU010000031.1:0-16487 GCA_044374815.1 Flavobacterium sp. | reverse complement strand
GTAATTAACCTTGGGTCAAATGGTTTTGGGATAATATAATCGGTGCCAAAATTTAATTTGGTTTCACCATAGGCAATATTTACTTGCTCCGGAACATGTTCTTTTGCTAATTCGGCCAATGCTCTAACAGCCGCCATTTTCATGGCTTCGTTTATTTTGGTTGCTCGCACATCGAGTGCGCCACGGAAGATGTATGGAAATCCCAATACATTATTCACTTGATTAGGATGATCTGACCTTCCGGTTGCCATAATAATATCTTTTCTTGTGGCAATCGCAAGTTCATAATCTATTTCAGGTATTGGATTGGCCATTGCAAAAACAATTGGATTTTTAGCCATTGCCAATAACATTTCAGGAGTTAGAATGTTCCCTACAGACAAACCTAAGAATACATCGGCACCCACAAGAGCTTGTTGCAATGTAGTTCCTTTAATTCCGTTACTATATTTTTTTTGAAGTTCGGATAAATCGGTTCGATCTTTAGATAAAACTCCGTTTACATCAAACATCAAGATGTTTTCTACTTTAACGCCAAGTAAAACATATAAATTAGCGCATGCCAAAGCAGCAGATCCTGCTCCCGAAACTACTAATTTTACTTTGCTAATGTCTTTTTTTGCAAGTTCTAAAGCATTCAATAAAGCGGCCGAAGAAATGATAGCAGTACCGTGCTGATCATCATGCATCACCGGGATATTTAATTCTTCAACTAAGCGTCTTTCTATTTCAAATGACTCAGGTGCTTTAATGTCCTCTAAGTTAATTCCTCCAAAGGTTGGAGCAATATTTTTAACAGTAGCAATAAATTCATCTATATTTTTTGTGTCTACTTCTATATCAAAAACATCGATGTCAGCAAAAATTTTAAATAACAACGCTTTACCTTCCATCACAGGCTTAGACGCCTCCGGACCAATATCTCCAAGACCTAAAACCGCAGTTCCGTTAGTGATTACTGCAACTAAATTCCCTTTGGAAGTATATTTATAAACATTATCTACATCTTTTGCAATTTCCAAACAAGGCTCTGCAACTCCGGGAGAATAAGCCAATGATAAATCTCGTTGTGTGGCATATTTTTTGGTAGGAACAACTTGAATTTTTCCTGGGGTAGGCTTAGCATGATATAATAGAGCTTCTCTTCGCTTACTAGATTTATTCATTTTATACTTTTTTGCATTCGAACTTGCAAAGGTAAAAGTATCCATGAAAAAAGGAAACTTTTAGGGAGTTTCTTTTTATTAATTTTACTTGAAAATCAAAATACTTTAATAGAGTGTTGATATATGAAGACGCTTGTTGCTAAATTAACTTATTTAGCTATAGGATGTAAAACTGCAAGCCTATATTAAAACTACTGGTATTTATTTTTTGTGAATTAATTTCTCCCGATTTAAAAATTGAATTTAATCCATAATATGCATATAAATTCCAGGTATTCCACCCAATTGTAAGATAAGTTCCATAAACTAATCTATTTAAGTCGGGATTGGATTGAATAGAATAATTTAGGTCTCCATTTTCAAATTTATAACTATCTGAAACTAAATAACTCAATTTTATACCGGTGTAAATTCGCCAAAATTGATGATCACTTGGGGTAGAAGTTCGCCATCTAATTTCAATAGGCACATCTAAATAATGTAGCGTTAATTGGTTTTTGTTAAAGTTTGTATTAGTTAAAAAAGTATAACTGTTTGGAAGTGAATTTTCTCCATTTATTATTTGTAAATTATTGTCAAAAATATTTAAAGAATACCCTAACCCGGTTGCAATTGCAAAAGTTCGACTTTTATTTATTGGCATATCTCTGAGTATTCCAAAGCAAAAACCAGGTGAAAATTTTGTTTGACTTAAACCTTTAATATTTTGTAGTTGATTATAGGTAAAGTTAACATAAAATTGATCTTCTCGATACAAAGAATCTATGGGCTTTATAACCTCAGTTTTTTCTTGGGCGAAAGCTCCAAAAAAGAGAAGTAAAAATATAATGGAATAAAGTAAACGCATAGATATAAACGTTAATGGAAAATTAGCAGAGGAGATGGGATTCGAACCCACGATACAGTTACCCATATACAAACTTTCCAGGCTTGCTCCTTCAACCACTCGGACACCCCTCTAAAAATTATGATACAAAGAACAGCAAAATTTTGCAATAATCAAAACATAGTTAGGCCATTTCACCTCGTAAAGAGGTTTCAAAAATAGCTTTAAAATTTATTGGAGTTATATTTTGTCCAAGCAAGTACATTAATTTAGTTATTGCTGCCTCAGTGGTGATGTCTTTTCCAGAAATAATTCCAATTTTCTTTAATTGGGTACTGGTTTCATATTGTCCCATACTCACACTTCCGCCAGAACATTGGGTGACATTAATGATATATAATCCCTTATCAATTGCCTTTTTCAGTATTGTAATAAACCAATCTTCTGATGGCGCATTTCCAGATCCATAAGTTTCTAAAATTAACCCTTTAAGATTTGGAATTGATGTTATAGATTCTAATACAGACTGACTAATTCCTGGAAATATTTTTAATATTACCACATTATCTTCTAGAACTTTGTGAACTACCAATTTCTTATTATTAGTAGCATGAAGCGAACTAGAATTCACATTTAAATGCACCCCCGATTCTGCCAAGGCAGGATAATTAGGAGAAGTAAATGCATTAAAATGTTCTGCGTTTATTTTAGTAGTTCGATTTCCGCGGTATAATTTATATTCAAAATACAAACAAACTTCTTGAATAGCAGGAGTACCATTGTTTTGAAGAGAAGCGATTTGAATTGCTGTAATTAGATTTTCTTTAGCATCGGTTCTTAAATCACCAATTGGCAATTGTGATCCTGTAAATATCACAGGCTTCGCCAAATTTTCAAGCATGAAACTAACTGCCGATGCAGAATAAGACATGGTATCAGAGCCATGAAGCACAACAAAACCATCAAATTGATTGTAGTTTTCTTCAATAATTGAAACAATTTGAATCCATTTATCTGGATTCATATTAGAAGAGTCTATTGGTTTTTCAAAAGAAATGGTAGCAATAGTGCAATCCAATTGCTTAAGCTCGGGAATATTTTGAAGTAATTTATTGAAATCAAAAGCCTTTAAAGCTCCTGTAGAAAGATCTTTTTCCATTCCGATGGTTCCACCAGTATACAGCAATAATATGTTAGACTTAGATTGCATTATCGTATTTAAACTTATTTACAACTGGATTGGCATACATATTTAAAAAACTTTCCATCATGATGCCGTTGGAAGCATCAATTTTCATTTCTAATCGTCTTTCAAACAAAGATTTTTCGCTCTCGGTATAATGGTCTTTGAAACGATTGGTTTTATATAAAATATCGTAAGCAATATAATTTGTGGGCCATAACTTATACGATTGCAAAATAGAATTATCTATGACTTGAGCTAACGCCTGAACTTGCTTATTGGTATTTTCATTTTCTTTAGCAATAACATCGAACTCACTTTTTAGAATTGAACCAACATGAATGTGTATGCGTTTCTTTTGACCGATTATTCCGCTTAAAAGTGTAATAAAATCTTCGTTTTTCTCTTTTACATACTTTTCTGCTTTTGCTTCCGCCATTAATTGAGGCATTTTCAGGGCGTCAGTAGGGTCATATTCATAAGAAATAGAAACCGGAACAATTTGCAATTTTTTAAAGTAATCCATCAAATTTTCCTCGTTTGAGCCCATTCCCAACATTTTTAAAACTCCTTGATGGGTTGCATCGTTTCCATCTTTCGTTCTTCCTTCGCGCTGAGCTATCCAAACCGAACGGTTTTCTGTTAGTATTAATTTTCCAATATATTCGGACATTAATTTGGAACTATGCAATAATTCTCTTGGAGATAAACCACGATGAACCAAAAAATTTCTGTTGAGTTTTGAAAGGTTTAAAAGAAAATCTTTTTTTACTAGATTATCTCCTATTGCAGATGCAGTCATTACCAAACCATGATCAAATAATGAAACATTAAGGATCGATGTGTCTAAAATAATATCGCGATGATTAGATATAAATAGATAGGGAGTGTTTTTTTCTAATTTTTCAAAACCAGAAGTTGTTAATCCTTCAGATGAATTTTCAAGTACTTTTTGAACTGATTGATAAATAAAATTACATTGAAAATCGCGAATAGAGTGTGTTTTTAATAATTGATTTTTCCAAACCTCCTCTTCTACATCGGGAAATGTAAAATTCATGATTGCCTTCATCATGGGGTGGTTAACTAGGCCTTTAATAGCGTTGTTTACTTCGGCATCATAAAACGGGCGAATTGCATCAAATTTCTGCATCTCTCTAATTCTGGATTAATTATTGGAACAAATGAACAAAAAAAAAAGGAATTTTTTATTAATTTGTATATTAAATCCCAAAAACAGCTTTGGAATTTTCGGTGGTGATTTGGGCAATTTCTTCTACAGAAACTTTATAGATTTCTGCTAATTTTTGGGCAACCAAAAGAGTGTAACTGCTTTCATTTCGCTTTCCGCGATGCGGCGCAGGTGCCAGGTAAGGTGCATCTGTTTCTAGTACAATATGTTGTAAATCGATCTCATGTAAAAACTGATCTATCATTCCGTTTTTAAATGTCGCAACACCACCAATTCCAAGTTTCATTCCTAACGAAATGGCACGTTGCGCTTGATCTAAATCACCCGTAAAACAATGAAATATTCCAAATAAGTCGGTGGCTTTTTCGCTTTCTAATACTTCAAATGTTTCGTCAAACGCGTCACGACAATGGATGTTTATTCCTAGTTTGTATTTTTTGGCCAATTGAATTTGGTACTGAAAAGCAAGTTGCTGCTGTTTTAAAAATGTTTTATCCCAAAATAAATCCATCCCTATTTCTCCTATAGCATAGAATTTTCTTCGCTCTAATTCGGTTTCAACAAAAGCCAATTCTTCTAAATAATTTTCTTTGACATAAGTAGGATGTAATCCCATCATTAAAAATACATTATCCGGAAATTGCGATTCTATATCATACATTTTTTGGGTATATGTCGAATCTATTGAAGGAACAAATAGCCGAGATACACCCGCTTCAATAGCGCGTTGCATCATTTCGTTTCGGTCCTCTTGAAATTGGGAAGAATATAAATGGGTATGGGTGTCAGTTAAAATCATTTTAATTTATTCGAAACACAAATAAACAAAAAATCCCGTTCATTTAACTGAACGGGATTGATTATACTATTTATTAGTATAGAAATTACAATTCTAAAGCTTTTTTCGCATCGCCATTCATCAGTAATTCTAATGGATTTTCTAGTGCTTCTTTCACTGCAACCAAGAATCCAACTGACTCACGGCCATCAATAATTCGGTGGTCATAAGAAAGCGCTACATACATCATTGGGTGAATTTCTACTTTACCATTTACTGCAATTGGGCGCTCAATAATATTGTGCATTCCTAAAATTCCAGATTGTGGAGGGTTGATAATTGGAGTCGATAACATACTTCCAAAAACACCACCATTAGTAATAGTGAATGTTCCACCAGTCATATCATCAACAGTGATTTGACCGTCACGAGATTTAATTGCCAATCTTTTAATTTCAGCTTCAACACCTCTAAAAGTTAATAATTCTGCATTACGAACAACCGGAACCATTAATCCTTTAGGTCCAGAAACTGCAATAGAAATATCGCAGAAATCATAAGATGTTTTATAATCTCCGTCAATCATTGAGTTTACATCTGGGAATAAAGCCAAAGCTCTAGTAACCGCTTTTGTAAAAAACGACATATAGCCTAATCCTAATCCACCGTGTTTTGCTTTGAAGGCATCTTTATACTCGTTACGAATCATATTTATTGGCGTCATGTTTACTTCATTGAATGTAGTTAACATGGCGGTTTCGTTTTTAGCAGCAACCAATCGCTCAGCTACTTTACGACGCAACATAGAAAGTTTGGTTTTTTCAGATCCGCGGCTTCCACCTGTAGGAGTTCCCATAGAAGCAGTTGCGTTTACAGCATCTTCTTTGGTGATTCTTCCGCCTTTACCTGTTCCAACAATGTCAGAAGGTTGTATGTTTTTTTCGTCTAATATTTTTCTAGCTGCAGGCGATGGCGCTTGCGTTGCATAGGTTTTTTCAGCAACAGGAGCTGTTTTTGGAGCTTCTGCTTTTGGAGCTTCAACAGCTGCTGGTTTTGCTTCTGCAACTGGAGCAGCACCAGATGGTTTCGCTGCAGCGGTATCAATATGACAAACTACAGCACCTACAGCAACTGCATCACCTTCTTCTGCTTTAAGCGTGATAATTCCGCTAGCTTCTGCTGGTAATTCAAGGGTTGCTTTATCTGAATCTACCTCAGCAATAGCTTGGTCTTTTTCTACATAATCGCCATCTTTTACTAACCAAGTAGCAATTTCAACTTCTTTAATTGATTCTCCCGGTGATGGGACTTTCATTTCTAAAATCATTGTATATTATTTTAAATGATGAATTATAAATTATTCTTTAACTGTATAATCTTTTTCTACAAAAAAAGTTTTATCAAAAAACATACCGTTAGATAACACTTCTATTCTTTCTGAATCTTCGGCTTTTAATTTGTTATATTTTTCTAAGCCCCTAGCGATAAGTTCTTTTAATTCGGATTCGTCCGCTTTTAATTCCTCATCGGTTATGCTGTATCGTGTGCCGTTTTCAATAGACTTATAAATTCTTTTTTTATATCTATCGTAATTTTCAAGTTCTTTGTTTATGATAACTAATTTTACACCTGCTTTAAAAGCACCCATTTGAGGCCTAGAATCAATAATATAGGTTCTATTAGCTTCTAAATCGGCATCTATGAAATCCATATTTTCTGATTTAGACCAAAATATATGTTGACCCGGATCACATTCATAAACAAGGTATTTTCCATGATTAAATTTTCCTAAATATTTATCACCATCAAAATATTTGAAGTTAATTAAAAATCCGGTAGCATCATATCTTGTGAAATACACCAATACCTTACCCTCTTTTGGTGACTCAATAACTTGGCTAAATCCAAAGAAAGAACAAAATAAAAGAAGTAAAATAATTTTTTTCATGGATTAGATTATCTAAATAAATTCTTATCAAAAACCATTCTTATTGCATCGGCGTGGCGTCTTCTATCGCGAGTACTACTACCTGCTGCAGGTGCTGCGTATGCTTTAAGCGATGCCAATCTCCATTTTACTAAATCGAAATTCATCAACATATAGCTGTAAGCTCCCATGTTTTTTGGCTCCTCTTGTGCCCAAACAAAATCATCGGCATTTGGATAACTAGCAATAATTGCCTTCAATTGCTCTACTGGCAATGGGAATAATTGCTCAATTCGAACCAAAGCTACATCATTTCTTTCTAAATTTCCTCTTTCGGCAAGAATATCGTAATAGAATTTTCCGGTACAGAAAACTACTGTTTTTACTTTTTTCTTGTCTACTGTAGTATCGTCAATTGTTTCTTGAAATTGTCCGTTGTATAATTCTTCTTGTGTGGATACACAAAGTGGGTGACGCAACAAACTTTTTGGTGAAAACACAACTAACGGTTTACGGAAATTGGTTTTCATTTGTCTACGCAACAAATGGAAGAAATTGGCTGGTGTGGTACAATCGGCTACATACATGTTGTGGCGTGCACAAAGTTGTAAATAACGCTCCATTCTAGCCGAAGAGTGCTCTGCTCCTTGCCCTTCATATCCGTGTGGTAATAAAAGAACGATTCCGTTTTGGTTGTTCCATTTGTCTTCACCACATGAAATGTATTGGTCTAACATAATTTGGCATCCGTTAGAGAAATCTCCAAATTGTGCTTCCCAAATGGTTAATGTTTTTGGTGATGCTAAGGCGTATCCATAATCAAATCCTAAAACTCCGTACTCTGATAAAAGGGAATTGTATATTTGGAATCTTCCTTTGCTGTTTTTTAAATTATTTAAAAGAATTACTTCTTCTTCGCTGTCTTCAACTTTTACAACCGCATGACGGTGTGAGAAAGTTCCTCTCTCTACATCTTGCCCAGAAACACGTACATCATATCCTTCATACAACAATGATCCGTATGCTAATGTTTCGGCAGTACCCCAATCGATAGCATTGTTATCATACATGGTTTTTCTGTCGGTTACGATTTTAGAAATTTTGTTGATGAATTTCTTATCAGAAGGCAAACTAGAAACTACTTCTAAGATTTCGTCTAATTGCTTTTTAGTGAATTTGGTATCTACTTTTTGAAGCATTACATCATCTGAAACTTGTTCAAATCCCTTCCACTCATCTTGCATAAATGGTTTGATGATGGTTAAGCTTTTCTTACGAGATTCTTGTAGATTTTCATCCAAACGTTCTTTGTATTCGTTTTCTATTTTAGTTAAATAGGCCGCATCTACAATTCCGTCAGTAATTAATTTTTCGGCATAAATATCTCTTGGATTTTTATGACGGGCAATGATTTTGTATAAAACAGGCTGAGTGAAACGAGGTTCATCCCCTTCGTTATGTCCGTATTTTCTGTAACCTAATAAATCAATAAACACATCTCGCCCAAATTCCATACGGAAATCCAATGCAAATAACATCGCATGAACCACTGCTTCAGCATCGTCTGCATTTACATGTAGCACTGGAGACAAGGTTACTTTGGCAATATCGGTACAATAAGTAGACGAACGAGCATCTTGGTAATTGGTTGTAAATCCAACTTGGTTGTTGATTACAATATGAATAGTTCCTCCTGTTTTGTAACCGTCTAATTGTGCCATTTGCACAATTTCATAAACTATACCTTGGCCTGCTACAGCGGCATCTCCATGCACTGCGATAGGCAATACTTTTGAAAAATCATTCGGGAAATGATGGTCTTGTTTTGCTCTTGTAATACCTTCAATTACTGCGCCAACAGTCTCTAAATGCGAAGGGTTTGGAGCTAAATTAAGATTTATTTTTTTACCAGAATCGGTAGTTCTTTCAGATGTTAATCCTAAGTGATACTTTACGTCGCCGTCAAAATATTCTTTATCGTAATCTTTTCCGTCAAATTCTGAGAAAATATCTTGGGTATTTTTACCGAAAATATTAGCCAACACATTTAATCTTCCTCGGTGTGCCATTCCCATCACAAAATGCTCTACTCCTTTTTCGGTAGCAGCCTCAATTAATGCATCTAAAGCCGGGATGATACTTTCACCACCTTCTAATGAGAATCGTTTTTGACCTACATATTTAGTATGTAAAAAGTTTTCAAAAGAAACCGCTTCGTTTAATTTATCAAGGATGTGTTTTTTCTGATTTGCATCAAAATTTGGAAGATTATCATTTATGTTTAATCTATTTTGAACCCACTGAATTACTTCAGGTTTTCTCATGTACATGTATTCAATACCAATATGTTGGCAATACACATTTTTAAGATGGGTTAAAATATCTCTTAAAGTTGAAGGTTGCTTTCCTAATAATTTAGCCGCATCAAATACTGTATCTAAATCGGCATCAGACAGATTAAAATTAACCAAATCTAAGGTTGGCTCATAGGTTCTTCTGTCTCTTACCGGATTGGTTTGCGTAAATAAGTGCCCTCGAGTGCGGTATCCTTCAATAAGTTTTAAAACATTAAATTCTTTTTGAAGTTTTTCTGAAACTACTCCGTTTTCGACATAATTAGCAATTTGAACCCCAGCATTTTCTTCATTGTAGGTTTCCATTCCAAAATCAAAACCTTGAAAAAATGCTCTCCAACTTGGCTCTACGCTATCTGGATTGTCAATATATTGCTCGTATAATTGTGCGAAAAACTCGGTATGTGCTGCGTTTAAGAAAGAAAACCTATCCATATTTTTTATATAAGTAATCGTATAATTGAAAAATTTTATGCAAAAGTAAAATATTTATAACAATCTTTCTATGTTTTTGATACATTTATATCGCTAAATAAATATATACTAATTATGGGGATAAATTCTATGAGAATAGTAATAAAAACGTTTTTATTAGTTCTTCTATTTGGGATATTTTCAAAATTATATGGTCAATCCGATTTAGCAGAAAAACAAAAGAGTGACTTTTGGGAAAAAGTGCAATTTGGTGGTGGATTTGGACTAAGTTTGGGATCGGGTTTTACAGATGTTACCCTTGCGCCTAGTGCAATTTATAATCTAAACCAATATGCTTCAATCGGATTTGGTCTGCAAGGCAGTATCGTTTCACAAAAAGATGTTTTTAGTTCCACTATTTATGGTGTTAACTTTATAACACTTTTTAATCCAATTGAAGAAGTACAATTATCTTTTGAGATGGAACAAGTTCGAGTAAATAATACCATTAGCAACACTATCTCTGGAGCAAGTAAAGAATTTTTTTGGAACACCGGTCTTTTTGTAGGGGGAGGTTACCGATCGGAAAATGTTACGACTGGAATTCGATACAATTTGTTATTTAATAAAGAAAATTACATTTATACCGATGCATTAATGCCCTTTGTTAGGGTTTATTTTTAATACTTGAAATGCATTAAAATTATTAAATTGTAAAAAAGTTTGGATTAAATTATTACTTGGAAATTATTTTGTATTATTGCCGTGAATTATATAAAAAAGTTTAATTTAATTATAAAAAAATGAAGAAAATTATTTTATTGTCTTGTGCATTATTTCTTGCAATATCTAGTTACGCTCAAGATATGTTAACCATGCATAATGGTTCTACTATTGAAGGTAAAGTATTAAGTATTGATGGATCTGCAATTACATTTGTTTACAAAGGAGAAGATTTATCTCAAAAAATCTCCAAAATCGCTATAAATAGTGTAAAATTTGCTTCAGGAAGAAAACAAGTAATTACAGAAAGAATCAATATTGAAGGTAAAGATGGTTTTAAAAATGTGATTTTAACTAAAAACCCTGAGGATGTTGAAGGATTAACAAGAATTGGTGAAGTAAAAGGAAAAACTGCATTTATTAGCTACAGAACTGGCGCTAATGCTGATAAAAAATCGGAAGAAAGATTAAAAGAAGATTGCTTCAATCTTGGAGGAGTTGTTGTTTTAGTTACTGAAGATAAAGATTATGATGTAGGTAACCGTCTTAATAAAGGTTTAGGAAGTTCTCAAGCTAGAATGGTTGGAGTAGCCTACAAATACTAATCAAACATTGAAATTAAAAAAAGGTTGTCAAATTTGACAACCTTTTTTTTTAATATTTATTTCTAAACCAAACTTTCATCCATTCCCTTTTTAATACTAAGAAGGCAACCTGTTGGGAAAGTTCCATTATATCTGATCCGTCTAGTTTTTTCACTTCGTTTTCGGGTACGTCTACTATATAAAGCAAACTCAAATATTCTGTAAATTTATACTGAATTAAGCGGTATATTTTTTCATGAAGTGCTGCCTTCAATTCTTCCGGAAGGATGGTAATTGGCAGATCTATTGGCTCGTTGGCAAAATTAAAGTCCTTATTTAACTGTTCAATTAATTTAGAATAAAGGGCTTCTTTTTCGGCTTCCGAAAGTAAATTATCGGTAGAAATTGGCGCAATAAAGCTAGACATTTCTACTCATTAGATTTTCTCCAAACGTGCGCAACATTGATTTCTTATCTTCAGAAATTGCCATTTTATCTAAGGTCACAAATGCCTTTAAAGTATATTCTTGAATGGCTTGTTTTGTAGCTTCGGTTGCTCCAGTAACATTAAATAAATCTTTCACTGTTGCAATTTTACTTTCGTTATCAGAAAGATGAATAGAGAACAATTGCATTAATTGATTTTTTTGATTGGCATCAGAGAACGCAATGGCTTTCAAATACAAATAGGTTTTTTTATTTTCAATAATATCCCCACCAACTTGCTTGCCAAAAGTTTTTGGGTCACCAAAGGCATCCAAATAATCGTCCTGTAATTGGAATGCAATTCCTAAATTTAATCCGAAATCATAAATCAAATTAGCATTTTCATCAGAAGTTTCAGCTACGATGGCACCCATTTTCATGGCTGCAGCCACCAATACTGCTGTTTTATATTCAATCATTTTAAGATACTCGGGAATGGTAACGTCATCTCGAATTTCAAAATCTACATCGTATTGTTGTCCTTCACAAACTTCTAAAGCTGTTTTACTGAACAAAGTGGCAAGGGCTCTAAATATTTTAGGCTCGTATTCTTCAAAATGTTGGTAAGCCAAAATGAGCATTGCATCACCAGATAAAATTCCGGTATTAATGTCCCATTTTTCATGAACGGTTACATTTCCTCTTCGCAAAGGAGCATCATCCATAATATCATCATGAACCAAGGAAAAATTATGAAAAACTTCTACTGCTGTAGCGGCTGCCAATGCTTTTTTACAATCTACATCAAAAACTTCTGTAGCCATTAAAGTTAGTATCGGACGCATTCGCTTTCCGCCAAGAGACAAGATATATTCTATAGGTTCGTATAAATTTTTAGGTTCTTTTGTCAAATGTAAATTTGAAAAATAACTAGAAATTAATTCTTGGTAATGAGAAATAGAATGCATTAATACTAAGTTTAAAATTATCGTTTCGTATAGTACAAAGAAAGTCAAAAAACTTGAAACCTGAAAAGAGAAACATTTTCTAATGTTAAATTTTTGTAAATACATTGGAAACTATTTTAGTATTAAAAGTTTCCATTATATATTTGCAACCGAAATTTTCAATAATGAAAGATAAAATCATCAAAAAAGCTACAGATATGTTCTTGAAACTTGGTTTCAAGAGTGTAACTATGGATGATATTGCTTGTGAAATGTGTATTTCTAAAAAAACTATTTACAAGTACTTTAGTAATAAAGAAAGTCTTATTGAAGAAGGAACAGAAGTAGTACATCAAAATATTCACAATAGAATTGATGCCATTATTTCGAAAAATTTCAATGCCATTGAAGAAAATTTTGAAATAATAAAATTGATGAAAGATACATTTCAAACGTATGAAGCTTCGCCTGTTTATCAATTAAAAAAACACTACCCAGAAATTTATCAAAAATTAATCGCTAACGAATTGGAAGATTGCAACATCTTATTTTCTCAAAACATGTCTAAAGGAATTTCCCAAGGTTTGTATAGAGAAAATATTGACATCCCTTCTTTTGTAAGATTTTATTACACCATAATTTTTTCTATCAAAGAAACAACCCAATTAGAGAGCGAATCTTTAAAACTAGAGATGCAAGCATTAGAATATCATACGAGAGCACTTGCAACTCCAAAAGGAATCCAAGAACTTGAAAAACAATTATCTAATATTAATAACTACTAAATTCATGAAAAACAATCTTGTATTAGTTTCTTTCTTGTTATTTGTAAGTGTAATAAAGGCTCAAACAAATAAAGAGTCGTATTCATTTACCCTAAAAGAAGCTATAGAACATGCCATTCAAAATAACTATTCGGCCAAAAATGCCAATAGAGATATTGAAGCTGCAAAACACAAAAAATGGGAAACTACCACTATGGGTTTACCACAAATTAATGCAAATGTTGGTTATCAAAACAATATTGAAATTCAAAAATCCTTAATTCCGGCAGAGATTTTTGGGGGTCAACCAGGAGAATTTGCAGAGGTTGCATTTGGAACTAACCATAATATAAGTTCAAGTTTAACATTGAGTCAATTGTTATTTGATGGTTCCTATTTGGTAGGATTACAATCTGCAAAAACCTATTTAAAAATATCAGAAAACGCAAAAATTAAAACGGATCAAGAAATCAAAGAAATTGTAATCAATTCGTATGGAAACGTTCTTTTGGCAGATGAGAGTATTTTAATATTACAAAAAAACAAAACAATATTAGAAAAGACTTATTCAGATACCAAAGAAATTTACAAAAACGGATTAATAGAAGAAGAAAATGTAGAACAATTGCAAATTACTTTATCGGCAATTATTAGTTCATTGGAAAATGTAAAGAGACAAAAAACAATTGCCAATAATATGTTGAAGCTTATTTTAGGAATTGATATACAAAATGAGCTTACATTGAAAGATAAATTAGATGTCTTATCACAAAATAATATTGATTTAGAACTACTAAAAGAAGAATTCAATGTCACTAATAATATTGATTTTCAAATTGGACAAAATCTTTTAACCAGCAAAGAATTGTTATTGAAATTGGAAAAAAGTAAAGCACTACCATCAATTGGGGCTGCATTAAATTTTGGATACAATGCTTTTGGCAATCAATTCAACTTTTTAAATCAAGACCAAAGATGGTTAAACTTTTCAAATGTGGGAGTGAATTTAAATGTTCCTATTTTCAGTAGTTTAGGAAGAAGTTCAAGAACTCAACAAGCTAAAATAGCTTTAGAACAATCAAAAACTCTATTAACACAAACCGAGCAACAACTAAAATTACAATTTGAAAAAGCACGAAGTGATTATGAGTTTAGTTTGGAGCAATTAACAACCTCAAAAAGTAACTTAAATCTAGCAGAGCGAATTGAAAATAAAAATCAAATCAAATTTAAAGAAGGTTTAGCAAGTAGTTTTGATTTGACCAAAGCGCAAGAGCAATTGTATTCTGCGCAGCAAACCTATTTACAAACCATGCTGGATGTTATTAATAAAAGAGCTACATTAGAAAAATTACTAAATAAAAACAAATAAACTATTTAAAATAATATGAGAAAATTACTATCAATATCAGCACTTTCTATACTTCTATTTTCATGTGGAGGAAAAGAAACGAATCAGTCAATTGAAAATTTAATTGAATCAAAAAACATTAAAGAATTACAAGCTAAAAAAAGTGCTTTACAATCCGACATTGCAAAAATTGAAGAGGCACTTTCAAAATTAGATGTAAAAAAAGTAGAAGCATTAGTTTCTGTATTACAAGTTAAAGACACTGTTTTTAATCACTATTTAGAAATTCAAGGTGATGTAGATACTAAAGAAAACATATTAATTCAACCTGAATTTAGTGGAACATTAACCTCATTAAATGTTAAAGCTGGACAAAGAGTATCGAAAGGACAAATTTTAGGTCGAATTGATGATGCGGGAATGGGACAACAATTGGCTAGTTTAGAAAATCAATATGCGTTAGCAAAAACTTCATTTGAAAGACAAAAAAATCTATGGGCTAAAAAAATTGGTTCGGAAATTCAATTTCTTCAAGCTCAAACGCAAATGATTTCTGCTCAAAAAGGAGTAGCACAAATGCGAGCGCAATTGGCAAAAACTATTATCAAAGCACCGTTTAGCGGAACAATTGATGAAGTGTTTGTAGAAAAAGGACAAGTTGTAGCGCCAAGCCAACAAGGATTAATGAGAATAGTAAATTTAGGAAATATGTATGTTTCTACAACCGTACCAGAATCGTATATAGGAAAATTAAAAGTGGGCACTGAAGTAGATGTGTTTTTAAAATCATTAGGTAAAACCTATAAAGGAAAAGTACGTCAAGTAGGTAATTTTATCAACCCAAGTAACAGAAGCTTCGGGATTGAAGTAAGTGTTCCAAATCCAGAAAATTTATTACGCCCTAATCAAGTAGCTAATTTAAAAATCATGGATTATAGCAATAAAAAAACAATTGTAGCTCCAACTAATGTAGTACAAGAAGATGGAGAAAAAAATAAGTTTGTTTTTGTAGTTGCTAATTCTAATGGTAAAACTGGAACTGCTAAAAAAGTATTAGTTAAAACAGGAAAATCATCGAATAATGTAACCGAAATCTTGAGTGGATTATCAGAAAATGACATCATCGTTACTGAAGGTGTAAATAGCATTTCTGAAGGAATGAAACTTAACTTCTAAATAAATTGTCTAAAGTTTAAGGTTTAAAGATTTTTAGCCCCTGCTAAAACTTTAAACTTCAAACCTGAAACCTGAAACATAAAATTATGAGTCATAAAAATAAAGAATTTAGTATTTCAAATTGGGCAGTAGAAAATCGAGTTACGGTTTATATACTTACCCTTTTGATTGTAATCACAGGAACTGTTGCCTATATTACAATGCCAAGAGAGGATTTCCCTGAAATTATTGAAAACAAAGTATATATCTCCTCTGTTTTCCCAGGAAACTCAGCAGAAGATGTTGAAAAATTAGTAATCAAACCACTTGAAAAAGAGTTTAAAAACATTTCGGGTGTTGAAAAAATTACTTCAAGCTCCTTTCAAGATTATGGAATGATCATCGTAGAATTTGCAGATAAAGTAACTATTGAAGATGCAAAAGTTAAAATTAAAGATAAAGTTGATTTAACAAAAGCAGATACCGATTGGCCAAATCTTGACAACGGAAGTAAAGTGGAGCCAAATGTATTTGAATTAAACATATCAGAAGAAGTGCCCATTTTAAATATTAACTTAAAAGGGAATTACACTACACAGCAATTAAAAAAATACGGAGAATTACTTCAAGATGATATTGAAGAAATCGCCGAAGTTAAAAAAGTTGACATTCTTGGAGTAGATGATAAGGAAGTAGA
>JBILNU010000030.1:0-16520 GCA_044374815.1 Flavobacterium sp. | reverse complement strand
ATTTCAATTTTCTTATATACAAGCGTTTATACTCCTTTAAAAACGGTTACCCCACTTTCAGTTTTTGTTGGAGCTTTTCCAGGAGCAATACCTTTTATGTTGGGTTGGGTTGCTGCAACAAATCAATTTGGTATTGAAGCCGGAACTTTATTTTTAATTCAGTTTTTTTGGCAGTTTCCTCATTTTTGGGCTATTGGATGGTTTTTATTTGAAGACTATGAAAAAGCAGGTTTTTTTATGTTGCCTACTGGAAAAAAAGATACTAAAACTGCCACACAAATTATTCTGTATACTTTGTGGTTAATATTAACTTCTTTAATTCCATATTTAGGTTACACAGGTAAATTACAAATCAGTTTACCTGCTGCAATTTTAGTATTTCTTTCTGGGGTGTGGATGTTGATATATGCAGTTAAATTATATCAAACAAGAACGCCTAAAGCAGCGAGAACATTAATGTTGGTTAGTGTTTCTTATTTAACTTTATTACAAATAATATATATAGTTGATAAATTTTTAAGATAAAAAATTATGATGACACCCGAAGAACATAAACAGCGAACGGCAAGATCATACAAGCTCTTATTGGTTTTTGCAATGATAAGTATGACCATGATGTTTGCGGGATTAACAAGTGCATTAGTTGTTAGTAAATCGAGACCCGATTGGATGAAAGATTTCCAATTACCAAGTTCTTTTTTTATTAGCTTGGCTGTAATTATTTTGTGTAGTATTACCATGCATTTTGCTAAAAATGCAATAAAAAAAGACAACAGAATCGCTACTACCTATTTATTATGGACTACATTAGCACTAGGATTGTCATTTGTTTATTTTCAGTTTGAGGGTTTCACCCAATTATTTGAAAACCATTTATATCCTGTTGGAGGTTCTGGTTCAATAACCATTTCCTTTTTGTATGTTTTAGTATATGTGCACCTTGCACATCTTGCTGGAGGAATAATTTCACTATTAATTATAATTTATAATCATTTTAAACAAAAGTACAATTCGTCCCAATTTCTTGGTATTGAGCTAGGTGCAATGTATTGGCATTTTCTTGATTTCTTGTGGGTATATTTATTTTTGTTTTTATATTTCTTTAAATAAGAAAAAAATGTAAATTTGGAAACTTTTTAACAACAACTTTTTTATGGGATCGAAAGGTACTATTACAACTACTGTAGGAAAAACATGGGATGGCGGAAATGAGCCATTAGGAGCAAGTTACGGAAAATTAATGATGTGGTTTTTCATCGTTTCAGATGCATTAACTTTTTCTGGTTTTTTGGCTGCTTACGGTTTTTCAAGATTTAAATTTATCGAAACATGGCCATTAGCTGATGAGGTATTTACACACTTTCCATTTGCGCATGGTGTTTCTATGCCAATGTACTATGTGGCTTTAATGACTTTTATTTTAATTGGATCATCTGTAACTATGGTTTTAGCTGTAGATGCAGGACACCAAATGAAACAAGGTAAAGTAGCATTTTACATGTTCTTGACTATCATTGGAGGTTTAATCTTCGTTGGTTCTCAAGCATGGGAATGGAAAAACTTTATTAAAGGTGAATATGGTGCGGTAGAATCAAAAGGAGGAAGTTTATTACAATTTGTAGACGCTACTGGAAAAAGAGTAGCATTAGAAGAATTTGCAGATACTAGTATTCCTAAAGAAAGAGAGCAACTTACTCGTAGCAAAGGAAAATGGTTTATGGAAGAAAGTTCTATACCAACTTATTCTTTAGAACAAGTTCAAGCTGGTTTTAAATCGCATCCTGATTTATTAGTTAGAATTGAAACTATTAACTCTCCAGAAACTATAGCTACTACTAAAGGAGTTAATGAAAATCCAGCTTTGAATTCTCCTAAACAAAAAATTATTTTATCAAGAGCAGAATCAGAAAAAAGATTAGCAGATGGAATAATTGTAATCGAAGGTGCAAACTTACATAGAAACGAATACGGAAGTAAATTATTTGCTGATTTCTTCTTTTTTATTACGGGTTTTCACGGTTTCCACGTTTTCTCTGGAGTTATTATCAATATCATCATTTTTATCAATGTTCTTATTGGAACTTATGAAAAAAGAAGAACCTATGAAATGGTTGAAAAAGTTGGACTTTACTGGCACTTTGTCGATTTAGTTTGGGTTTTTGTATTTACATTCTTCTACTTAGTTTAATATTTTAGAAATTATATATTATGTCACACGAGCACGTTTCTAATACAAAAAGAATTTGGTTGGTTTTTGGAATTCTATCTATTGTAACAACAGTTGAGGTTTTCCTTGGAATAATTAAACCAGAATCACTTCACATGACCAATTTTATTGGAATGAATTTACTTAATTGGATCTTCATTATTCTTACAATATTTAAGGCTTATTACATCGTTTGGGCTTTCATGCACATGGAAGGTGAAACTACTATTTTAAGAAGATCTGTAGTTTGGACTGTAATTTTCTTAATTTTATATTTAACTTTTATTTTGTTAACTGAAGGGAATTATGTCTTCGGAGTGTTTAAAGACGCCACAATTAAATGGAATTTTTAATACTATATTAATTCAAAAAAAGGTACGCATTGCGTACCTTTTTTTTATTTTTGTATCAACCAAAATTAATAAATCTAATGAAAAAGAATTTAGTGCTTTTTGTCCTGTTTATTCTTCCTATAGTTGCTTATCTTTTTTTTGCATCTGGCATAAATAGTTTTGCAAAGTTGCCAACAATAACTACAAATATTCCAGAAATAAATTCTTGGAAAACAATAGATGATAAGCCGGTTAAGTTAAAAGGAAAAATTACGGTTTTAGGATTTATTGGTCAAGATGTACTGAAGCATAAAGGCAATGTTTTTAACTTATATGAAAAAATATTTGATAGAAATAAAAATTTTAAAGATTTTCAAATGGTAATGATAATGCCAGATGGAACTCAAAATCAAGTAAAAGAATTACAAAAAATATTAGTTTCACTTGGAACTCAATCAGGATGGAATTTTGTTTTTGGCACTCCAGATGAAATTTCAGAGTATTATGATTCTCTAAAATTGGTTGGCAAATTAGATGCTAAATTAGGGACTCCAAATGTTTTTATTATTGATAAAAATAGAAATCTTCGCGGAAGAAAGGGCCAAGATAAAAAAGGAAAAACAGAATATAAAGAAGGATATAATACTAAGTTTGTTTCTGAGCTTTATAATCAAATGATAGACGATATAAAAATTATCTTAGCCGAATACCGTTTGGCTTTAAAGAAAAATCACAACGCAACCAAACAATTACTTTCCAATGAAAAATAAATCCTACATCGGAATTTCTTTAATTATTTTAATATTCGGAATTATATTCATTCCACGAATAGTAAATAGAATAAAAAATGGTGGATTAGTACAAAATGATAGAATGAGCCTTTCTAATGAAATGATCAAGGAAGTAACATTATATAAAGTAGGTCCCGCTCCAGCATTTGAATTAACTAATCAAAACAATATTAAAATTTCCAATAAAAATTATGCTGGTAAAGTATATGTATTAGAGTTTTTCTTTTCAACCTGTCCGACTATTTGTCCTATAATGAATAAGAATATGTCAGCTATTGAAAAAGCTTTTTCTAAAGAAAAAAACTTTGCTATTGCTTCCATAACGATTAATCCGGATAATGATACGCCAGAGGTTTTAAAAGAGCACGCAAAAAAACTTAAAATTACATCAGAAAATTGGCAATTTCTTACTGGAGATAAAGATTATATTTTTAATTTAGCCAATAAAGGATTCAATCTTTATGTTGGAGAAAATAATAAAGCATTAGGTAATTTCGAACATTCCGGACTTTTTGCTCTTATTGATAAAAACGGAATGATCCGTTGCAGAAAAGACAAACAAGGCAATCCTATTTTATATTATGATGGTTTAGAGCAAACCGGAGTGAATGCCATAAAAGAAGATATTAATTTACTATTAAACGAATAAAATGGAAAATTCTAACGTTGAAAAAAAATTTAAAACACCCATTATTTTAGTATCAATTATTATTCCGGTTGCGGTAGTTTTGCTATTTAGCATCCGTTTAAAAGACTTCGGAATTAATGTTGAGCCACTTACTTTCTTGCCTCCAATCTATGCTGCTATTAACGGAATCACAGCAGTGCTTTTAGTTTCTGCCGTTATCGCAATTAAAAATGGAAACCGTGCAATTCATGAAAAATTAATGACTTCTGCAATTCTTTGTTCGGTAGTGTTTTTACTGATGTATGTAGCTTATCACATGACAACAGAATCAACAAAATATGGTGGAGAAGGTACGATTCGTTATGTTTATTATTTCTTTTTGATTACTCATGTTGTATTGTCGGTTGCTGTAATCCCATTAGTATTATTTACTTATGTTAAAGCTTTAGCAGGCCAATTTGAGAATCATAAAAAATTAGCGAAAATTACATTTCCACTTTGGCTTTATATAGCAGTTACTGGGGTTGTAGTTTATTTGATGATTGCGCCTTATTATGCAAATTAAAATTAGTTGGTGGAAGTTGGAAGTTGGAAGTAATACTTTTTTCTCAAATGGTATTCTATATTTTCTATGCTCTCTATTTTCTACTCTAAATACCCAAGCCCAATGCGCCATGTGTCGTGCTTCATTAGAAAGTGAGGGAAGCACAGCCAAAGCCGAAGCCATAAATGACGGGATTGTTTATCTTATGGTAATACCCTATGTTTTGGTTGCAGTAGTAGGTGTGGTGGTATATAGAATGTACACCAATAAAAAGCAATCGTAATTACATTATTCCATTCCGCTAATTTTTACATTCATTTTACCTGATGTGGTAATGAATGCAATTATGGCATTATGAGTAAGTTCTACCTTTTCAAATTCAAAATCATTTAAAGTACCGTTAACAAATACCCCTTTCATCGGTGAATAATTTTTTAAATAGGGAAGAATACTCTTTTTACCTTCATCTAGATTTTCTTTAATTGAATAACGGCAATTTTCTTGAATTTTCTTCAAAATAATCCCTTGCAAAAGCCAATTGGCAGTTTTTGTAAGCAACCCTTTTGTATTTAAAACATAATCCATTTGATCAAAATAGATTTCTTTTGTGACCGAATTATAGTTAGGAATTCCACTTAAATAGATGGTTCCATTTAGGCTTCCTGTCATATCAAGTGCAATGATCATGCGTCCGTCTTTTGACCATAAATCGACTTTCTGAATTACAATTTTTCTTTTGCCAGAAGCAAATTCTTTTCCTTGAAAGTTTTTAGTAATAATGCGAGAAGCACTTTCATAGGTCGAAACTGCTGCAACGGATACTGTAGTTTGATCTGATATTTTATCTGCCGATTTAAATAAAATAGCTTCTTTATTAAAAACAGTATTTGGCTTTTGACCAATCATCGTTTGCATAGTACACTTTAGTCCTAAGTCCATTGAAATTTTACTTTTTGAAACTAATGCATCAGTTACATTTACCTCAATAGGGTTCAGTTTAAACCAAGTTTCATATTGGGCACTGGTTTCAACTGGTGCACTAAGTGTTTTTAATACATTTAAAACATAGGGTTTGAAATCGCAGGATGACTCAATGGCTTCATCAATTTTTTTTGCCATTTTAGATTTGAAAATTGATAGTGTAGGATTGATGATGTAAGTAATCGGCACTTTTTTGCCTGCAACTAATATAGATGGACTTTCACTCCAATTGTAATCTTCAATCTTAGAATCGGTGCTTAATTTCCAATTCGATAATTTTACATTGCTAAGCAAAGTAATAGTGCCATTTAGTTCTATTTCTTTGGTGTCGTTAAGTCCCATGAAATCGGTTCCGTACTTAAATTTTGCCCAAACTTTTAATGGTAATATGGTTTCAATTTTCCCTTCTTTATCAATTAGGGTTATTGGGGCAGTTTTCCAAATTTTCATTTCGGTTTTATCATCTTCTAAAACTGCATCTTCATAAATTAATCCAGAAAGCGATTTATTTAATTGATTTTGAACTTCTATTAATGAAATTTCAATTGGCATACTTACAAATGAAGTGGTGTTATTGTAAGCAATTTTGGTATTTGTAGATGGCTCGGGTTTTAATGCAGAAATTTTACTTGTTGTTGAACATCCAATAAAGAATAGGGATAAAGCTAGAAGCTGTAATGGCTTAAAAATAGTTTTCATTATAGTAAAACAATTATATATATTATAATAGTGTAACAAAAATACTAATTTATCGTCAGATAGAAGTGCAAATAGTAAGTGGTATTCACAATAATGAATTAAATTTGCACTAGGTTTCCACTTTTGAAAATACAAGTATGAAAAAAGTATCGATTAATTTAATTTTAATGTTTGTAGGTTTTGTAGGTTTTTCTGCAAATGCACAAAATAAAAAATGGACTTTACAGGAATGTGTGGATTATGCCATTAAAAATAATATCAGCATAAAACAATCTGAACTAGATTTGGAAACCACAGTGATTGGTAAAAAAACAGCCATTGGAAGTTTTTTACCTAGTCTTAATGCAAATGCTTCCCATTCTTGGAATATAGGTTTGAACCAAAATATTACTACCGGTTTATTAGAGAATCAAACGACTCAATTTACCTCTGCCGGATTGAATTCTAATATTACCATTTATAATGGTTTACAAAACCAAAACCGATTTAGAAAGGCCAATCTTTCAATTATTGCAGCACAATACCAAGTTGCAAAAATGAAAGATGATATTGCATTAAATGTTGCCAATGCTTTCTTACAAATATTATTTAATAAAGAAAATTTAAAAGTTCAAAAAGAGCAATTAGCTAATGATGAAAAACAACAAGTTAGAAATGAAGAATTGGTAACTGCAGGTGTTGTAGCTAGAGGAGATTTACTAGATGTTTTAGCTACAGTTGCCTTAGATAAACAAAATGTTATTGCTGCAGAAAATAATTTGTTCCTTTCTAATTTGAGTTTGGCGCAATTACTTCAAATTGAAGATTTTCAAACTTTTGAAATTGCTGATGTAGATTATCAGGCTACTTCTAGTGCTACCATGTTAGAAAAGCCAGAGAATATTGTTGAAAAAGCAAAACAAAACCGCGTTGAACTTAAAATTGCTAGAGCTAATTTGGAAGTTGCTGAGAGGGATGTGAAAATTGCCAAAGGTGATTTTCAACCTAGTTTATTGGGTTTTTATAGTTTTAGTTCAAGAGTAAGTTATGCAGATAGAGTTATTGGATTTAATCCCAACGGATCACCTATACTTTCAGGACCACTTCCATTTTTTGATCAATTTAGCAATAATAAAGGTCATAATTTTGGTTTGCAATTAAACATTCCAATACTAAATGGTTTCTCTGCAAAAAACAATTTAGACCGTTTTAAAATTGCTTTAGATCGTTCTAAAATCAATGAAAAGCAAGCTACATTAGATTTAGAAAGAAATGTATATACCGCAATCACCAATGCAAAAGCTGCTCTAAATGCATATGATGCTGCCATTGCAGCATTTGAAGCAAGAAAAGAAGCGTATAATTATGCCAAAGAAAAATATGCAGTTGGAATGATGAATAGTTTTGATTTTTCTCAATCACAAACTTTATATACCAATTCGCAATCGGAAGTTTTAAGAACTAAATACGATTATATTTTTAAAGTTAAAATAGTAGAATTTTATTACGGAATCCCTATCATAGAAAAATAATACACCATGTCAAAAAAGAAAATTTACATCATTATTGGAGCTGTTGTAGCATTAATTATTGTTTTAATTACATTATCAAAAACCGGAATTATTGGAAAAAATGATAATGCGATTGAAGTTGATACTGCCAAAGCAAATGAAATAACAATTATAGAAACCGTTTCGGCAACCGGTAAAATTCAACCAGAAATTGAAGTGAAAATATCATCTCAAGTTTCGGGAGAAATTATTGATTTGCCTATCAAAGAAGGTCAAGTTGTTAAAAAAGGAGATTTATTAGTGAAGATAAATCCCGATTTATATACCTCAGGTTTGAACCGTTCCATTTCTAATTATGCTGGTACAAAATCAGGTTTAAACCAAGCCGATGCTTCATTTAAAGAAGCTGAAGCGAGTTTCCAAAGAAATAAAACCCTATATGAAAAAGGCATTATTTCTAAATCGGATTGGGATAAAGCAATTGCTGCATTTGAAGTAGCTAAAGCTAATAAACAAAGCGCTTATTATAATGTTCAAAGTGCCTCGGCAACAGTAAAAGAAGCGAAAGATAATTTAGGAAGAACTATAATTTATTCTCCTAACGATGGAACAATTTCTAAACTTAGTGTTGAATTAGGAGAACGAATTCTTGGTACCCAACAAATGGCTGGAACCGAATTACTTCGTGTAGCTAATCTTAACAATATGGAAGTAGAAGTAGATGTAAATGAAAATGATATTGTGAAGATAAACATAGGAGATGAAACTAAAATCCAAGTGGATGCCTATTTGAAAAAAGAATTTAAAGGGGTTGTAACTAGTATTTCTAATTCGGCAAGCTCTGCAACATCTGCGGATCAGGTTACAAATTTTAAAGTTAAAGTTAGAATTCTAAAAGAATCATATCAAGATTTAATTGAAGGCAAGCCAGAGACCTATTCTCCTTTTAGACCAGGAATGACTGCTACAGTAGATATTATTACTAAAAGAAAAGTAAATGTAATTGGTATTCCAATTAGTTCAGTAGTAATAAAATCGGATACTACCGCAACTCCTAAAATTGAAGTTTCAGATTCTGGAGATAAAGTAAAATCTAAAAGTGATAAAAAACTTGAATGTGTTTTTGTGAAAGTAGGAGACAAGGCCAAAATTAGAATTGTAAAAACCGGAATTCAAGATGATACCAATATTGAAATTCTTTCTGGTTTGAAAAAAGGCGATGAAGTCATAACAGGACCTTATGTAACCGTTTCCAAAGACTTAAATTCTGGTGATAAAGTAAAATTAGCTTCTTTAAAGGAAAAAAGTAAATAATAGAAGCTTGTTTAATTAATCATGCACTACATTCTTAATATTGAAACGGCAACAAAAAACTGTTCGGTTTCTTTAGCTGTTGATGGACAAACATTGGTATGCAAAGAAATTTCAGAGCTGGGTTTTTCACATGCCGAAAAATTGCATTTATTTATTGAAGATGTAATTCAAGAAGCAGGGATTTCCTGGTCACAATTAAGTGCTATAGCTGTAAGCCAAGGGCCAGGTTCGTACACTGGACTTCGAATTGGAGTTTCAGCTGCAAAGGGTTTGAGTTATGCTTTACAAATTCCACTAATTTCAGTAGATACCTTAGCGTCTTTAGCGCATCAAGTTACTCAAAATGACGGCTTGATTGTTCCTATGATTGATGCACGTAGAATGGAGGTTTACAGCGCCATTTTTGATTCTAATAAACAAAAAATAAGAGCTATTCAGGCTGAAATAATTACCGAAGAAAGTTTTGCATCTATTTCGGAAATAGTTTATTTTGTTGGAGACAGTAATGAAAAGGTAAAAACAGTATTGACCAAATCTAATTTTGTTTTTTTAGATGCCATTCAATATCCATCTGCTAAAGAAATGAGTGCTATTTCGTATCAAAAATTTGAAGAAAAAAACTTTGAAGACGTAGCTTACTTTGAGCCTTTTTATCTAAAAGACTTCCTATTTGCTAAATAATTTATTTGGTAATTCCTTTTGTAAAAGGTTGAATTGTTATTTTTTTATCTTCAAAAGCAATTTTGCATTGTTCTAAAATATCTGAAGAAACAACTCCAAAGTCTTCATTTTTAGTCCAAGGTCTAATGGCTAAATGAATAGCCGTATCGGATAAGTCTCTCACCATTACTGTGGGCTCTGGCGATGTAAGTATTTTGTTGTTATTTTTCATAACCTCCATTACAATTTCTTTGGCAGCTTTTAAATCTGTTTCGTAAGAAAGCGATAAAACTAAGTCAATTCTTCGTATCCCAGAAATAGAATAATTAGTGATAATTCCGTTTGATAAATTGGCATTCGGAATAAATATTGTTTGGTTGTTAGCAGTAAGTAATTTGGTTACAAATATTTGTATTTCAGTTACTGTTCCAATCACTCCTTGCGCTTCAATAGTATCTCCCACTCGAAAGGGCTTGAATAATATGATTAGCATACCCCCTGCAAAATTTGAAAGTGAACCTTGTAGTGAAAGTCCAACAGCTAATCCTGCGGCACCAAGTATTGCAACAAATGAGGAAGTTTCAATTCCTAATTTTGAAATGAAGGTAACAAAAAGTAATACTCTTAAAACCCAAATTAATATATCGGCTAAAAATTTAGATAAGGTAGGGTCTAAATTTCTTTTTACCATTATTTTTTTCGCAAACCTATTGATAAACCGAATGGCATATAGGCCGACAAATAATATTACAAATGCAGAAATTAATTTAGGCGAATATTCCAAAAGCGCTTTCATAAACCCTTCCGAGTAATTTTTAACGGTGTTGATGTAAATTAGTCTTCCCATATTTCTTAGTCGCAATTAGGAGTGATTTCTATAGCGCAAAGATAATTATTTATCTCTTTTGTTGCTTAAGTATTATCCGTGATAGACCCGTGAAGCAATAATAAGCCCTTCTTTAATTTCTAATACTTCAGCAACCAACATATTTTCTTCCTGATCTACAATTCTCAAATATTCCATAAATACTCTATCCGAATTTGCGGTTAATGAGGTAACTTTATAATGTAGGGAAGGCAATCGTTCAAAGGCATCTTTCCACCAGTTTCTTAGCGCATCTTTGCCAGTTACTAATCCGTTAGTTTCTGGGTGTCTGATTTTTAATTTTGGACTAAAATGCTGTGCATCTTCATTATATAACGAGATTAATTTCTCTAAATTATGCGAGTTGAATGCTTCAAACCAAGCATGAGCAATCGATAAGTTTTTTCCTATGTCCATATTCAAAAAACCACGCTAAAGCGTGGTTACATATTTTTGATATTAATAATTTCTTGTTCGGTAAGCGTTCTCCAATTTCCTCTTGGTAGATTTTTCTTTGTTAAACCTGCAAATGCAACGCGATCTACTTTGATTACTGTATATTTGAAGTTTTCAAAAATAGCGCGCACTACCTTAACATTTGGAGTACGAAGTTTGATTCCTATTTCATTTTTTGGTTCGTTTTCTATGTAGCTTATTTCGTCTACATACAATCGATGGCCGTCAAGGGTAACTCCGGTTTTTATTTTTTCTAAATCTTCAAATTTTAAATTTTTATCTAAACTAACTTGATAGATTTTGGTTGACTTTTGATTTGGCAAACTAAATTTTCTAATGATATCGGTATCATTCGTAAACAATAACAACCCAGTCGTATTTTTATCCATTCTTCCTACCGGAGATAACGAAGCAATACTTGCTCCTTTAATCAACTCGGAAACATTTCTATGTTCAACTTCTTCAACTGATGTAGTGAAGTTTTTAGGTTTGTTTAATAAAATGTATTCTTTTTTTTCTGGTGTTAAAACAGCCCCGTCAAAGTTTACCACATCACCTGGTTTTATTTTATAACCCATTTCTGTAACGGTAACTCCATTTACTTTAACATTTCCTGATTGAATATAAATGTCAGCATCTCTTCTTGAGCAAGCCCCAGAATTAGCAATGTATTTATTCAATCTTATTTCATCCGATTTTATTGGTTTTGGAATATTTGGAGAATCTTTTTTAACGACTGGTTTTCTATTTTGTGCTCTTTTAGG
This sequence comes from Flavobacterium sp., assembly GCA_044374815.1. GTDB lineage: Bacteria > Bacteroidota > Bacteroidia > Flavobacteriales > Flavobacteriaceae > Flavobacterium. The sequence continues at coordinate 4,790 of JBILNU010000030.1, read as the reverse complement.
TAAAGCGGGTTTAGACCCAGGAACTGATTTTTTTCTATCAGAATTTGGTTTACTTGTACCGGGTCGTTTTTTATTGGAATTATTCATGCTGCATTATTTTTGCAAAGATACTCTTTTTGACTGGAACTTTGGCAATAATGTCTTTCAGCAATTTTTAGAAATCTTGAGCTATAATTGGATATTTGTTTTCTAATATCGTAGTAATTACTTCTGGATTGGTATTGGTGTAAAATAGATTTTTACTAGAATGCAGTTTTTCATTAGTGCCCACAATTTCTTCAAGTATTTTTTTGGTTTGTCTTGCAACCGCTTCCCCAGAGTCTATTATAGTAATTTTTTTAGGTAATATTTTTTTTATTTGCGGAATTAAATAGGGATAATGGCTGCAACCTAAAACAAGGTAGTCTATATCAGATTGAACCATTGGAGTAAGAAATTCAACCAACAGTTTATGCATTTCTAAGGAATCTATTTTGCCATTTTCAATTAACTCAACCAACCCATGCCCAATTTGCTCTATTATTTGAATATCTTGGTATTGTTCTACATTTTTGTAAAACAATTCACTATTTAAAGTTCCTTTGGTAGCTAGAATTCCAATTTTTTGTGTTTTCGAATGTAATGCAGCGGGCTTAATGGCCGGCTCAATACCAATAAAGGGAACTTTGTACTTTACACGTAATTCTTTTATGGCATTGGTAGTGGCGGTATTGCAAGCAACAACAATTAATTTGCAATTTTGATTCAAAAGAAATTCGGTATTCTTGCAACTAAGTGCGATAATTTCTTCTTTTGATTTTTGTCCGTAAGGAGCATTTTTACTATCTGCTAGATAAATGGTATCTTCATAGGGGAGTAATTGGTGAATTTCTTTCCATATGGAAGTTCCGCCAATTCCAGAATCAAAAAGTCCAATTGGATTTTTATTTATCATAAAACAAATGTAAAAAAAAAACTGCTCAATTAAATCGAGCAGTTTTGGTTTTTTATAAAGGATAGAATTAAAATCCTAAATCTTTTTTTATGTCAGCAGTTAAGTCTGGACCGTCAGCTAATAAAAGATCCGCTGCGTTTATTACATATTGGTATCCTTTCACTTTTCCAACTTTTTGAATTGAAGCTTTTACTTTATCAGTAATAGGTTTCATCAAATCTGACTCTTTCTTTTGTAAGTCTTTTTGAGCAGTTTCTTGATAATCGCTTATTCTTTTAGCCATATCTTGAACTTCTTGTTGACGAGTTTGGTTTACAGCATCGGTAACTGTGCTAGCCTCTGCATCGTATTTTTTTAATTTACCTTGGTATTCTTCAACCATTGTTTTATACTCTGCAGTATATGTATCACTTAATTTTTTTAATTGATTTTGAGCATCTAATACTGCTGGCATTTTTGACATTAATTCATTCACATCTACATGAGCAGTTTTAGCTTGTGCGTTAACGGTTTGAAATCCAACTAAAGCTATTGCAGCTATCATAAGGGTTTTAATTTTTTTCATCATTTTTTGTTTTATTATTGTTTTATTAATTAGGGTTTTTTGTTTTTTGCTTCTTCTTTTGCTTTTTTTGCTGCTTCTCTATCAGCAATTATTTTTAATCTTCTTTCTTCAGCAACTTTTTTTCTTTCTTCAATTGCTTTTTGTCTTTCTTCTAATGTTTTTTTCTTTGCTTCTTCTGCAGCAGCTTTTTTATCTGCTACCTCACTATTTATTACAGGTTTAGAGTTTTCTTTTGAATCATCTGATGAATTCTTAGCAGAAACTGTGCCATTTCTTTTTGCTGCTGCCTCCTCTTGTTGTTGTTTTCTTTTTGCTTCTGCAGCAGCTCTCTTTTCTTCTGCAGCAATTTTTTTATCCTCAACCATTTTTAAGCGAGCCGCTTTTCTTTCTTCGGCAAGCCTTTGTTTTTCTGACATTTCAGGGTTGTCATCCAACAAATCTTGTTTTCTTTGATTTTCTTCCTCAAGTTTTTGTTGCTTTTTAGTCATTTGTTCCCTTTTTTCAGATCGGGTTAATGCTTGAATCACGCGTTCGCTAAGATCATGTTTATTTGCTGCAAATAGCATAGTTAAATTTGACGATTTGTCAAAAATATAATCATATTTTCTTGCTTCCGCTAAATCCTGAACGGCATTAAATACTTGATCTTGAATTGGTTTTATAAGCATTGATTTTTGAACAATTAATTCGCCATTTGGACCAAACTTTTTTTGTTGATATTCAGACATTTCATTTTCTTGAAATGCAATTTCTGCTTCTCTTTCTTCAATTAATTCCTTAGTTAATAAAACTTTTTCAGTTTTTAAAGCTTCTTTAAGTTTAGCAATATCACTTTTCTTAGCTTCAATTTCTTGTTTCCATTTCTCAGCTTTTTGCTCTAATTGGTTTTTTGCTTCAGCATAACTTGAAGTTTTTTCAAGTATGTATTCCATATCAATATAACCAATTTTAATTCCTCTAGATTGCGCATTTGCATTATTATTAAATAATAATGTTGCGAGGAGAATAGCTGTTATATATATTTTCATAATGGTTATATTATAAATCTTTGTTAGGCAAATATACTAAAATTGTTGACCAATAATAAAATGTGTTTGCCATCCACTTTTTTCACTGGTTCCAGGAATTGGATCAAACCCATGAGCAAAATCTATTCCTAATAATCCAAATGCTGGCATAAAAATTCTAATTCCAAATCCAGCAGATCTCTGAAATATAAACGGATTATATTCTTGAAAATTGTCAAAGGCAGTTCCTCCCTCAAGAAATGTTAATCCATATATAGATGCTGCAGCTTTTAATGTTAGTGGATACCTTAGTTCTAACGAAAACTTGTTGTAAATAGAACCGCCTGAAGCAGAAGATAAGGATTGATTTGGATAACCTCTTAACTGAATTACCTCTCTTCCATCTAAGGCAAAATTTGCTAATCCATCACCACCAACAAAAAATCGTTCGAAAGGAACTATCCCTCTGTCTGAATTAAAGGCTCCAAGGTAACCAAATTCTGCTAACGATCTTAATACTAAAGCATTTTGATCACTACCAAATAATTTACTATACCAATCAAATTTAGCTTTTATTTTATAAAATTCTAACCAATCAAATCTTTTTTGATCTACCTTACCTTGGTCTACATCTGCTTCTTGATAGTTATCTGTCCTAACTATTCCAGTTACAGTTTGTCCTTGAGGATTAACAACAGTAGCTGTTTTTATATAATCGCCATTATTAATATAAACTCCATCCGCTCCAAAATTTTGATCTGCAATTGAAGAAGATTCATATGTCTTTTTGTACTCCGCTAAATTTTTTAAATTGGCGTAATCTATATTATTAAAATAAGAATAGGGTAATGAAAATTTAGTAGAAATACTAAATTCTGAACCTTTTGTAGGGAAAATAGGATTTACTCCTTTACTATTTCTTGTCAATCCTATATTGAATGCAAAGTTTTTAGACGATCCATTTCCAAATGTGAATAAACCGGTATTATAATTATTTAAATCATAGTGTTGGTAACTTATTCCTGTTGACAATACAAAATAATCATCAGGCACAGTAAGTCTTTTTGCGATACCAACATTAATAGAAGTAATGTTAAAACTTTTGTTTTTATCAATACTATTAAATGCTCCGGAGAAAAGATATTGTATACTTTGAGAAATAGAGGTTGAAAAACTAACTGGTTTTTTCCCTCCAAACCATGGCTCAGAGAATGATAAGCTATAGGTTCTAAAAAAAGTACTTGCCTGTAATCGTAAAGATACTTTTTGGCCATCACCCATAGGAAGCGGTCGGTATGCCTCTTTTTTGAATATGTTTCTCATGGAGAAATTATTAAACGAAAGTCCCAACGTTCCAATGAAACCGCCACCACCGTAACCTCCTTGAAGTTCAATTTGACTCGCGCCTTTTTCTACAAGATTATATTCAATATCTACTGTACCGGCGGTTGGATCTACATTTTTAAATTTTGGATCAATTGCCTCAGGATCAAAGAAACCTAGTTGTCCAATTTCTCGAATTGTACGAACTAAATCATCTTTACTGTATTTTTCACCTGGTTTTGTTCTTAATTCTCTGTAGATAACCTTATCGTTTGTTTTGTCATTTCCTACAACAGTAATTTTGTTAAAATATGCAATAGGTCCTTCGGTAACACGAATTTCAAAATCGATAGAATCATTCACCGTTTTAACTTCAACAGGGTTAATAGTAGAAAATAAATAACCATTATTTTGATAAAGATTTGTAATGTCTTCTCCGTCAGGTTTAGTTTTATCTGCAATTCTTTTTTCAAGTAACACTCCGTTATAGGAATCTCCTTTTTTAATTCCAAGTATACTGCCTAAAAGTTGATCTGAATAAACAGAATTTCCTAAAAATTTAATATTACCAAAGTAATATTTTTGACCCTCTTCAACTTTAATATTTATTCCTAGTTTATTTCCTTTTTTGTCTAACCAAACTGAGTCAGAAACAACTCTAGCATCTCTATACCCTTTTTCTTTATATGTTTCAACTAATTTATCTAAATCTTCTTCGAATTTACTTTTAATATATTTTGAAGCTTTAAATATCCTTATTGGGTTAACTTGTTTAGTATTCTTTAATGCTTTACGAAGTTTTTTATCTGAGAACTTTTCATTCCCTTCAAAGGCAATTCGTCGAATTTTAAGTTTATTTCCTTTGTCAATATTAATTAACATATTTACTACATTATCTGTAGTATCGGCAATGGTTCTTATTGAAACTTTAGTATTGAAAAAACCGTCTTTTTTGTATTTA
>JBILNU010000029.1:0-16725 GCA_044374815.1 Flavobacterium sp. | reverse complement strand
AGCAGGGCAAAGAGTAATAAATAAAAATTACACTGCACCAATAAATACTTTAGATAATAATATTATTGATGATATTAATAACGGAATTTTAGCTTTTAGAGAAGAATCTAATGCGGATTATAAAGTAAAATTAAATCAGATGGTTCAAGCTGGTTATGCTAATATATTTTGGAACTTTAGCGATAAACTAGAAGTAAATGGTGGTGTAAGAATAGAAAATTCAAAAGTAATATTGAAGTATCGTAACTTTTCTGATATAATTGAAAATCCATATTCAAAAGTAAATAAAGATAAAATTTATGTATTACCGTCTGTAAATGCAAAATTTTCTCTTAACGATAAAAATAATTTACGCTTTAGTAGTTCAAAAACAATAACTAGACCTGTAACAATGGAGTTACTTCCTGTTTCTTATATTAGTGCTGATGGTAAATCAGAATTAGGAAATAAAGATTTAAAAGACAGTGAAAATTTAAATATTGATTTAAAATATGAGCTTTTCCCTAGCGATAAAGAACTATTTGTTATTGGTGTATTTGGTAAACAAATTAATAACCCAATTGAGCGTGTGTTTATTGCTGGTGCCGGTGGAAGTGGTCAATTAACAACATATAAAAATTCTAAAGAAGCAACGCTTTTTGGCGCAGAAATTGAATTACTTTTTCAATTAAATAGAATTTCTAAATCTTTGTCGGATTTTTCATTTGGATTTAACACTTCATTAATGACCACTAATGTGAATGTAGAATTTGGAAGCAATTCATTAGAAAATCAAAAAAGTAGAGAATTGCAAGGAGCATCTAAATGGATTGTTAATTCTGATTTGAAATATGAATTTGAATTTAATGAAGTCATGAAAAACACTCTTTCTCTAGTTTATGGTGTATATGGTGATAGAATTTTTGCAGTAGGGGGTTCTGGAGTTGATCATATTTATGAAAAACCATTTCACAAATTAGATTTAGTTTGGACAAGCAAATTAACTAAAAAAATAGATGCAAAACTTGCATTTGATAATATATTAAATCCCGAGTACAAATTAGAATTAGGTAATAATTCAACTATACCTGTAATAGAAGATTCAAAATTAATGGAAAGCAATAAAAGAGGTACTGGAATTTCTCTTAACATTTCCTATACATTCTAACTATCATATTATCAATATTTTAATAGGCGCTTATGGCGTCTATTTTAATTTTATGTTCTTTCTTAACAAAAAATTTACTACTAATTGACTTAGTAATAATATTTTAATAATATTAAATTAATCAATGAAAATAATTTGAAAAGTAGTTTTGTCAAAAATATTAACACAATTAACACAAAAACTTTAACTATGAAAAAATTAATTTTTAGCGCTCTAGCAGTAGCTTTATTTTTAGGTAGCTGTACGTCTGACGACGATGAAAGCAACAACAATCAAACAATTGCAACTGGAGAAATTACAGGTGACATAACAACAGTTAAAACCTATCCACTTGGTAACTATACTATTAAAGGTACTGTAAGAGTAAAATCTGGAGCTTCATTAAGAATTGCTGCAGGATCAACAATAACAGCTGATGTAACTAATGGCGCTGATGCATTAGTTATAGAAAATGGTGCACAATTGTTTTTAGAAGGAACAGCAGCTTTACCAATTGTATTTACTGAAATTTCTAAAGTTCCGGGATCATGGGGCGGAATAATCCTATATGGTAATGCTTCTATTGTAGGTGCAAATAGTGTTACAAGCGCTACTTCTGAAGATGGAAATCAAATACCATATGGTGGAACAAATGATATGCACAATGGTGGAATCCTTAAATATGTTAGAGTTGAATATGCTGGAAAAAAATTAACAGACAATACAAGTGAAATGAATGGTTTCTCATTTTACTCGGTTGGTAGCGGAACAGTTTTAGAAAACTTAGTTGCTTACAAAGGTGCAGATGATGGATTTGAATTTTATGGAGGAACTGTAAGTGCTAAAAATCTAATTTCTTACGGAAACTTTGACGATTCATTTGACTGGCAAGATGGATGGAAAGGTCAAGAAAATACAAACTGGTATGCTTATCAATTAAATACTGGTAACTTTGGTATGGAAGTTGAATGTAAATCAGTTAATAACTCATTCTTTCCTAAAATATCAAATATTACTTTAAAAAGAGCAGCTGGAACTGTAACTGAAGGAGGTACATCGGCAGCTGAATATGATGCTATTCAATTTAAAAAAGAAGGAAATGGTGAATTTAGTAACATTTTGATTTCTGGTTACACTACTTCTGGTGCAACAGCCGTTAGAATTCAGGATGCAAATACAAATACAAACCAGGTTAATGGTGGAAAAATCAAGATTTTGAATGTAAAAATTATGGATGCAGCAACAACAAATTATGCTGGAATAGGAACAACATTTACAGTAGCTTTTGGAGCTGCAAATTTCACAAATAGTACTACAGCAACTGGTGCTTCATTAACAAGTGGAGCGTGGTCTATAGTAGATGGTGTTAATCTAATTCAATAAATAAAAAATCATATAATAAATAAAAAAACCTCCAATTGGAGGTTTTTTTTATAAAATAGCTCATCCGTTGGATGAACTATTAAATTTTATTCTAATCAAAATTAATTATTATCTACTATGGCAATTTGATTATTATTTCGAATATTTATTATTTGATTATTAGAAAAATTAATTTCGTTTACACAAACATTATTTGAATAATACATCCATTTTCCTGTTTTTTGTCCCTCTTTGTATTCTGCTACAACTTGTAAATTTCCATTTACATCATAAGAGTTCCATTTTCCATCAAGCTTACCTTCTTTGAAATATCCAACCTGTTGAATTGTACCATTTTCATAATAATAGGTAGCCTTAACCAATTGACCTTCTGCCTCTAATACAGGACTTTTACTTTGACTAAATCCCAATCCAAAAATCATCATTACTGCAATAAATAGTATCTTTTTCATAATTGTATGTTTTAATGTTGAAACAAATATATTAATTAATTTACAATAAAAAAACTTTTTGGTAACAATTTGGTAACATTAGAAAAATTTAACATAAAAACTCTTTTCAATAAAGGAGAGGGAATACTAAAATTATGTTATTTGGCAAGATAATTGAAATAAATTTTTATATTTGCATTGTTAATTAATCCTATGAAAAATAATTACTTTTTCTTTTTGCTAACTTTATTTATCTTGACCACTTCAAGTATAGTGGGTCAGGAGTCTAAGTTACAGCCTAAAGGACAGGACAACTCAATAGAAGGATTAACCTTTTACCCTAATCCCGTAACTAATGGGAAATTATACATTACCTCAAAAAACAACGAAGACAAACTAATTGCTATCTTTGATGTATTAGGTAAAAAAGTGCTCCAAACCCAACTTACCTCAAAAGAATTAAATATTTCTTCACTTTCTCCTGGAATCTATTTTATTAAAATTGAAGAAAGAGATGCAAGCACTACAAGAAAATTGATTGTTAGATAATTAAACAATTAACTATAATTTTACTTGGATTTAATTCAAATAAAAAAATAGGAATTACCTTTGTTAAATATTTAAAAAAAATTATGAAAAAACTTTACACTTTATTTTTACTAGTAATAGCTTCTGTGTCTTTTGGACAGACTATTTACTCAGAAAATTTCGGAACTCCCGCTGCCAATACAACTGTAGCAAATTACATTACAGGAACTGCACCTGCAACATTCCAAAATGCATCGCCAATTGCCTATTCAGGAACAGCAGATGTTAGAGCAACTTCTGTTTCAAACATTTACGCTGGTGCATCTGGTGGAGGAAATGTTTTCTTTACTACTGCAACTGCAGGAGTTTTCTTTCAAATTGATGGAATTAACACTTCTGCCTATTCTTCTGCGAACATTCAAATGACCTTTGGATACTTAACTGTAAGTTTTGCAACAGTTCAACTTGTAGTAGAATATAGTACAAATGCTTCAGCTGCAACACCAACATGGACTCCAATTACTTTTTCAAATAATACTTCAAATACCTGGAATTTAGTTTCTATACCTGGCGGTGTATTGCCTTCTTCCAGCACATTATCCTTAAGATTTAAACAACCAGCAACTGCAGGTCAAATGCGAATTGACGATATTAAAATTTTTAATTTTAACCCAGCATGTTCCTTAGTTCTTGGCACTGCTACTGGAGCATGTGATGCAGTTACCTATAACATTGACACTTATACAGCTACAATTCCATATACTGGAGGTGGAACAGGAACTTACACAATAACACCATCTGCTGGTACTGTTGCAGGAGATAATCCTGGTTCAGTTGCGGCTGGTAACATATTAATTAATGGAGTACCTGAAGGAACTAATTTAACTGTTGATGTAGTTAGCGGAGTTTGTTCTTATCAATCTGTATTAACTGCTCCTGCATGTAAACCAATTAATACTCTCCCTTTTAACGAACCTTTTCCTTATGCTTCTGGAGTATCCTTAGGAACTTCTCAGAAATGGACTAACATCAATACTGGTGATGAGATTCTTGGTGCTTCAGGAAGTTTATCTTACACCGGATATGTTGCATCTGGAAATTCTGTGACTTTTACAGGAACAGGTATTGACTGTTTTACACCATATACCGCTACAACTTCTGGAACAATTTATGTTTCATTCCTAGTTAATGTAACTGATTTAACAAACATGACTGCTACATTGCCAGCAGTTCCATCAACTTATTTTGCTGGAATAACAGATGCTGCAAAAAACTATAAAGGGCGTTTATTTATCACTAAATCGGGTACACAATATCAATTTGGTTTAGATGCAGCTAGTACAACAACTAACTTGGATACTACTTTAAGAAATGCAGGAGATGTTCAGTTAGTAATAATGAGTTATGATTTTGCATCATTAACTCTAAAAGCATGGATCAATCCAACTTTAGCTACTTTTGATGTGCAAACAACTGCTCCAACATTATCTCAAGTATTAACTACTGCAATCGCTGATTTAGGTGGCTTCATATTAAGACAGGATTCTGCTTCTACAACTCCAACAATCATTTTTGATGAATTAAGAATTGACACTTCAATTGGCGGTATTCTTTCTTCTAATCAAGTAAATGCAATTGCGGGTTTAAAAGTATATCCTAACCCAGTTTCTAATGGAACTTTGTTTATCGAATCGGATTTAAATTCAGATAAAAATGTTACTATTTTTGATGTATTAGGAAAACAAGTGTTGAATACAACTACTTCAAACAATGCAATCAATGTAAGCCAATTACACACCGGAATTTACATGGTTCGAATTACAGAAGAAGGTAACACTGCAACTAAAAAATTAGTAATTAGATAATTATTCTATATACAACTGAAAAGCTCCAATAATCATTGGAGCTTTTTTATTTTTATTACTTTTGTAAAAATTACAACCTTGATTCCTTCACAAGATATTTTTACTATTTCGAGCGCAAAGCAATTTGAAAAAATAGCTTTGAAAGTTTTTCGTTACCAACACGAAAACAACGCCATCTATAGAGAATTTTGTGATTTATTAAAAACAGATAAAGGTGCTGTAAAATCACTAGAACAAATTCCGTTTTTGCCAATTCAATTTTTCAAAAGTCACGAGGTGCTTTCTAGTTCAGAACCCGTTCAAGAAACTTTTACGAGTAGCGGAACTACCGGAATGATTACTAGCAAGCATTTAATTACAGATGTTACCCTATACGAACAAAGTTACCGCAATGCGTTTTCAGAGTTTTACGGAAATATTGAAGATTATGCAGTTTTAGCTTTGCTCCCTTCCTATTTAGAGCGATCCGGTTCGTCCTTAATCTATATGGTTCAAGATTTAATTGAACTTTCAACTAATGAAAATAGTGGATTTTACTTACATAATTACGACGAACTAATTTCTAAATTATTAGAATTGGATGCTACAGGGCAAAATGTAATTTTAATTGGAGTTACTTATGCCTTATTGGATTTAATTGAAGAAAGGAAATTTCAATTAAAAAACACCATCATCATGGAAACAGGCGGAATGAAAGGAAAGCGAAAAGAAATTATTCGAGAAGAATTGCACACTATTCTTTGTGAAGGTTTTGGAGTTTCGAGTATTCACTCAGAATATGGCATGACCGAATTATTATCACAAGCGTATTCATTAGGTAATGGCATTTTTGAATGCCCAAGTTGGATGAATATCTTAATTCGAGATCCCGAAGATGCACTAACTTATGTTTCAAATGGAAAAACGGGCGGCATCAATGTAATTGATTTAGCGAATATTAATTCGTGTTCCTTTATAGCTACACAAGATTTAGGTAAGAAATATCCTAATAATTCATTTGAGGTTTTGGGAAGGTTTGATAATTCCGATATTCGAGGATGTAATTTAATGGTGTATTAATAAAGGAGCAAATTGCTCCTTTCCATTTAAACTATTTGAATCAAATAATAATTTTTCTTTCCTTTTTGTAGGACTAAAAATTTGCCTTTAACCAAATCTTTTTCAGTAATAATATACTCCTCACCTACTTTACTTTTATTTAATGAAACCGAATTTTGTTTTAATTCGCGTCGCGCATCACTATTAGATGGTAAAAAATTGGTTTTTGCCGAAAGAGCAGCAATCATATCCATTCCGTTGGTTATCTCTTCTTTAGAAATTTGCGCATTAGGAACACCATCAAAAACCTCAACAAAAGTCGCATCATCTAATTTTGCTAGATCATCCATTGTTGGACTAAAAAAAGCATTCGAAGCAAAAATAGCGCGCTCCAATTCCTCTTTACCATGAACAAAAGTTGTTACTTCTTCTGCCAATCTTTTTTGCAACACTCTCAAATGTGGCGCTTCTTGATGCTCAGCAATTAATGTATCAACCGTATTTTTGTCTAAAAAAGTAAAAATCTTAATGTATTTTTCTGCATCAACATCGGTGGTATTCAACCAAAATTGGTAAAATTTATAAACCGAAGTTTTATCAGCGGTAAGCCAAACATTACCCCCTTCGGTTTTTCCAAATTTAGAACCATCGGCTTTAGTAATTAATGGACAAGTCATAGCAAATGCTTTGGCACCTTCTCCATTCATTCTTCGTACTAATTCGGTTCCTGTTGTAATATTTCCCCATTGATCTGATCCACCCATTTGCAACAAGCAATGGTGTGTTTTGTATAAATGATGAAAATCGTAACCTTGAATTAATTGATAGGTAAATTCGGTGAAACTCATCCCCTCGCCACTTTCTCCGCTCAAACGTTTTTTAACCGAATCTTTCGCCATCATATAATTTACGGTGATGCGTTTACCTACATCACGAGCAAAATTGATGAATGAAAAGTCTTTCATCCAATCGTAGTTGTTTACCAAAAGAGGTGCATTTGTATCAGAAGAATTAAAATCTAAAAATCGAGATAAAACCGCTTTAATTCCGGCTACATTTTTTTCTAAAGTAGCTTCGTCAAGCAAATTACGCTCATCGGATTTCCCTGATGGATCTCCAATCATTCCCGTTGCACCGCCTACTAAAGCAATTGGTTTATGTCCGAATTGCTCCAAATGAACCAATAAAATTATTGGCACCAAACTTCCAATATGCAACGAATCACTTGTTGGGTCAAACCCAATATAAGTTGTTGTCATTTCTTTAGTCAGTTGTTCTTCGGTTCCCGGCATAATGTCATGAACCAGTCCGCGCCATTGCAATTCTTCTACTAAATTCCTCATTGTAAACTATAATTTGGACAAATATAAGAATTGTGAACGGCAATGGCAACAAAGGAAAATTGGGGCACTTTTTTTCTTGAAAAAAACAAAAACCAAGTCAAACTAATTATCTTTGTCACTATGATATTAGTTACAGGTGGAACCGGTTTAGTTGGAGCGCATTTACTTCTTCATTTACTAGAAAATGGGGCTAACACAGTTCGTGCCATCTACAGAGATTCTAAAAATACTGACAAAACCAAAGCGCTTTTTAATCTATACGAAAAAGAAGCTTTATTTGAAAAAATAGAATGGGTTTCGGCAGATATTCTTGATATTCCTGCTCTCGAAATTGCTTTTCAAGAAGTTGATTATGTATACCATTGCGCCGCATTAATTTCTTTTGATCCTGCTGAAGAAGTTAATTTAAGAAAAGTAAATATTGAAGGCACTGCTAATATAGTTAACTTTTGTATCGACAAAAAAGTAAAAAAGTTATGTCATGTTAGCTCAATAGCTGCACTTGGAGATTTGCTGACAAGCGAAAATAAAAATCAAACCCCAATTAATGAGCAAACCGAATGGAATCCTGAAGTACCTCATAGCGATTATGCCATTTCAAAATATGGCGCCGAAATGGAGGTGTGGCGCGGACTTCAAGAGGGATTACCCGTTGTTATTGTAAATCCGGGAGTAATCTTAGGACCTGGTTTTTGGGATCAAGGAAGTGGTATACTGTTTCAAACTGTAAAAAAAGGAATTTCGTTCTACACCAACGGGAGCACTGGGTATGTTTCAGTAATTGATGTGGTAACAATCATGCACCGACTAATGAACTCAGATTGTAATGGGGAAAAATATATTTTGATTTCAGAAAACTATACCTACAAAGATATTTTGGTTATTATTGCTGATAAATTGGATAAAAAAAAACCATCAATTCAAGCAAGTTTGGGTTTGTTAAATTTAGCGTTGCTATTGGATTGGATTAAATCAACACTATTTCAAACAAAAAGAAAGTTGTCTAAAACTGGTGTAGCTTCTTTAATAAGTCAAACCGTGTTTTCTAACGATAAAATAAAAAAAGAGTTGAATTATTCTTTTACCAATGTTGAAGATTACATAACAACTATAATTCCATATTACAAAAATTAACTATTGCTCTAATTCTTTTTCCTGAATTATTTCGGGATTATTTGGAACTTTAGTATTTGTTAATTTTGCATTTTCTTTGGCAAGACGATCTTTTACCTCATCATACATTTTTTTATATTCTTTAATGTCTGAAGCATAATATTGAGTGCTTTTAGCAAAAGTCAAGCTATCAATCTTATATTTTAATTTGATGTATTCGGTGGGTGTTGGATAATTTTGAACGGCAGAATTCCGAAGTTTAACAGCTTCCAAAATAGCTAAGTCATAAATAATATTTTCCATTTTATCTCTTGGAATAAGATTATTTGGTTTTGGAAACGAATCCTCTTTGCAACTTGTAGTAACAAAAAATAAAGCGAATAGAAGTAAGAAAAAAAATTTCATATTATTATCGATCGAAAAGTAAACGCTTACCTGCTTTAATATCTTTAACTGTAGCATTTTCATATACTAACTGTCCGTTTACAAAAGTATGTGATATTCTAGATTTAAAATTAGTTCCTTCAAATGGTGACCAACCACATTTGTATAAAATATTATCTTTATTTACACTCCAAGGATTGGTGGAATTAACAATTGCTAAATCAGCGTAATACCCTTCTTTAATAAATCCTCTTTTTTCTATTTTGAAAATTTTAGCAGGATTATGTGCCATTTTCTCAACGATTTTTTCTACAGATATTTTCCCTTGATGAAATGCTTCAAACATAGCTACAACTGCATGCTGAACTAGAGGTCCACCTGATGGAGCTTTAGTGTATACTTGTTGTTTTTCTTCTAAAGTATGTGGTGCATGGTCGGTAGCAATGACATCTATAGTATCGTTAAGCAAAGCCTTCCATAATGCCTCTCTGTCTTTAGCGGATTTTACAGCTGGATTCCATTTAATTAAATTTCCCTTTGTAGCATAATCTTCATCTGAAAACCAAAGGTGATGAATACATACCTCAGCAGTAATTTGTTTTTCTTCTAATGGTATTTTGTTTGTAAACAAATCCAATTCCTTGGCAGTAGATAGATGAAATACATGCAATCTAGCTCCAGTTTTTTTTGCTAGTTTAATTATTTTCTCGGTACAAATATAACAAGCTTCTACACTACGAATTTCTGGGTGAAAAACTACAGGAATATCATCTCCATACTTTGCTTTATAATTTTCTAAATTATTTTTTACTGTATTTTCATCTTCGCTATGAACTGCAATCAATAATTTTGTGCTTGAAAATATACTTTCAAGTGCAGCAGAACTATCAACTAACATATCTCCTGTTGAGGATCCAAGAAACAATTTTAATCCGGCTACATTTCTTGGATTAGTTTTAAGAATTTCTTCCAAATTATTGTTAGTACCCCCCATCATAAATGAATAATTGGCATACGAACTTTGAGAAGCGATCTCATATTTTTGTTCAAGTAATTCTTGTGTAACTGCATTGGGTACTGTATTGGGTTGCTCAATAAATGAGGTGATTCCGCCGGCAACAGCTGCTCTACTTTCGGAAGCAATTGTTCCTTTATGGGTAAGTCCTGGCTCACGAAAATGCACTTGATCATCAATAGCACCCGGAATTAAATAATTACCTTCGGCATCAATAACTTTACAATCGGAACTTTTGTGACTGATTCTTGGAGCAATTTCTTTAATATATTCCCCTTCAATTAAAACATCTCCTTCAAAAATTGATCCTTCATTTACGATCTTAGCATTCTTAATTAATATGGTCTTCATAATTTTTTATTGTGTGTTTCTGCAAAGGAGCATTTCAAATATTAGTTTTATAGATTATGGAACATTTTTTTTAGACGTAAAGTTAAAACTCCAAAAATGGCTTCTTTAATTATTGAACCGCTCATTTTAGATTGCCCTTTGGTTCTATCTGTAAAGATTACTGGCACTTCTTGAATGTTGCAATTTTTAGAATAAGCACGGTATTTCATTTCAATTTGAAAGGCATAGCCAATAAATTTTATCTTGTCTAAATTTATTGCCTTTAATACAGATCGGTTATAACAAATAAAACCTGCAGTGGCATCCATAATTTTCATTCCGGTTATAGCACGAACATAAACCGACGCAAAATAAGATAACAATACTCTACTTAATGGCCAGTTAACCACATTTACGCCTGTTACATAACGAGATCCAATAGAAAGATCTGCACCTCCAAAATGACATGCATCATACAATCTTTCTAAATCGTGTGGGTTGTGTGAGAAATCGGCATCCATTTCAAATACATATTCATAATTATGAGCTAATGCCCATTTAAAACCATGTACATAGGCCGTTCCCAATCCTGCTTTTTTTGTACGTTGCTCTAAAAATAATCGGTCTGCAAACTCACTTTGTAATTCTCTTACTTTATCTGCTGTTTTATCTGGTGAATTGTCATCAACAATAAGAACATGAAACGGCTTATGCAAGGAAAATACTGCACGAAGAATACTTTCAATATTTTCGATTTCGTTATAAGTTGGAATAATTACTAGTCCGCAATTCATATTTATATAAAATAAATTTATGCAAAAATACTGATTTTATATCATCCGAATCTTAATAAAATTATAATAGTAAGGAACAAATAAAATTTAGTAATTTTGCGAATCATGATAGCGCAAGAATTACATCCTAGAATCATTGAAAATAAAGACTGGGCAACACTGGTTTTTTTATTTGCGATAGCATTTATTGTTATTGCAAAAGGGGCTTTTGAAAGTCGATTTAATGATTTTATTCGATTAATTGTATCTGATAAATACATTAAAATTTATCGAGAAAGCTCTCATTTGATAAGCGGGTTTAATGTATTACTTGTTGCGGTTAATTTAATAACACTCTCCTTTTTTATACAATTGGTAATTTGTCATTTGCATTATGGCGAAAAAACAGATTGGATATTATTTATTAGAATTTTCACTTTACTTTCAGTATTTATTTTTTCGAAATTTTTAATTGAAAAAATAATTGCTGCCATTTTTGGTATTGAAGAAGTAATTGAACAATTTAGTTTGCAAAAAGTAACATTTAGAACATATATGGGATTGTTTCTGTTTCCCGTTACTCTTATGCTATTTTATAGTGATTACATTACAAATTTTATAATATATTCGATCATAATTATCTTATTAACAATAAATTTACTTGCGTATTTCATTTCATTAAAAATTTATCAAAATTTTATATTTAGCAAGTTCTTTTATTTTATTTTGTATCTTTGCGCTCTTGAAATAGCTCCGTATTATTTCATTTATTATTTGATTACAAAAAATTAGAGCACGACATGTCCAACTTGAAAGTAAGAACGATTCTGGTTTCCCAACCAGAACCTAAAGTAGAGAACTCACCTTATTTTGATTTACAACAAAAGCATAAGGTAAAAATTGACTTCCGCTCTTTTATTCATGTAGAAGGCGTTAGCGCAAAAGATGTAAGAGCGCAAAAAATTGATCTAAATAATTTCACTGCAATCATCTTAACAAGTAAGAATGCTGTAGATCATTTCTTTAAAGTGGCAGAGGAGATGCGCTATAAAGTACCTGAAGATTTAAGATATTTTTGTCAATCGGAAGCAATTGCTTTTTATTTACAGAAGTATGTTGTGTATCGTAAACGTAAAATTTATGTAGGCCAAAAGGACTTTGCCGACATGGCACCTCTTTTTAAGAAATATAAAGACGAGAAATATTTGTTACCCGCATCCGATCAACTAAATGCAGATGCGCCAATTACTTTAAATAATTTAAAAATAAACTGGACTCAAGCTGTTTTTTATAAAACAGTGATGAGCGATTTATCTGATTTGGCTGATGTTTATTATGATGTTTTGGCGTTTTTTAGTCCAACAGGAATAAAATCATTGTTTAAAAACTTCCCAGATTTTAAACAAAACAACACCCGAATTGCTGTTTTTGGAAGCACAACTCAAAAGGAAGCATTAGAGCATGGATTGCGAATTGATATTTTAGCTCCAACTCCAGAAACTCCTTCCATGACAATGGCTCTAGAGCGTTATATTGCTGAGGCTAATAAAGGAAAATAATTTATTAGTTAAACATAAAAAAGTCCAACAGTAATTGTTGGACTTTTTCGTTTGGTTAAGTTTGGTTTGATTGGGTTTTATAATTGTGGGCCTGCTTTTACTAAATTTTGGCCTTCTTGATTATCGGTATATTGAACAAAGTTTTTAATGAATCTGGCTGCTAAATCTTCTGCTTTTGCAGACCACTCATTTGCATCAGCATACGTATCTCTTGGATCTAAAATTGCCGGATTCACATCGTGCAATGCTGTTGGAACTACAAAATTAAATATCGGAATGGTTTTCGTTACTGCTTTTTCTATAGAACCATCTAAAATGGCATCAATAATTGCGCGGGTATCTTTAATCGAAATTCGTTTCCCAGATCCATTCCAACCTGTATTTACCATAAAGGCGGTAGCCTGATGTTGTTCCATTTTTTTGACTAATTCTTGTCCGTATTGAGTTGGATGCAAAGAAAGAAATGCTTTACCAAAACACGCTGAAAAAGTAGGTTCTGGTTGCGTAACGCCTCTTTCTGTTCCAGCTAATTTTGCTGTAAAACCAGAAAGGAAATAATATTTAGTTTGCTCAGGTGTTAATTTAGATACGGGCGGCATTACTCCAAATGCATCGGCGGTTAAAAAGATAACTTTGGTTGCGTGACCAGCTTTAGAAACTGGCTTTACAATGTTGTGAATATGATTTATTGGATAAGAAACACGCGTATTTTGTGTAACAGAACCATCTTTAAAGTCGATAGTTCCATCGGCACTTACCGTTACATTTTCTAATAAAGCATCTCTTTTAATAGCACCATAAATATCGGGTTCGTTTTCTTTACTTAAATCAATGGTTTTTGCATAACAGCCCCCTTCAAAATTGAATACACCGTCATCATCCCAACCGTGTTCATCATCACCTATTAATTCTCTTTTTGGATCGGTTGAAAGCGTGGTTTTTCCTGTACCTGATAATCCAAAGAAAATAGCCACATCCCCATCTGATCCTTTATTTGCAGAGCAATGCATGGAAGCCATTCCGTTAAGTGGAAGGTAATAATTCATCATCGAGAACAACCCTTTTTTCATTTCTCCCCCGTACCAGGTTCCACCAATGAGTTGTACTTTTTCGGTAAGGTTAAAAGCCACGTATACTTCAGAATTTAATCCATGAGTTTTGTAATCTTTAAAGCAAGTTTTAGATCCATTTAACACCAAAAAGTCGGGTTCACCAAAATTTTCCAGTTCTGCATCGGTTGGTCGGATGAACATATTTTTAACAAAATGAGCTTGCCAAGCGACTTCCATGATAAAACGAACTTTTAATCGGCTGTTTTCATTAGCACCACAAAAAGCATCTACAACAAATAATCGCTTGTTTGAAAGCTGCGCTGTAGTAGTCTCTTTAAGAGCATTCCAAGTGGATTGTGAAATGGGCTTGTTGTCATTTACTGCTTTATCAGAATTCCACCACACTGTATTTTCGGTAACACTATCTTTTACAATATATTTATCTTTTGGAGAACGACCAGTAAACTCGCCTGTCATCACATTTACAGCGCCTAATTCCGTTAATTGACCCTTTTCATATCCAGATAAATTAGGGTTTAATTCTTCATTATATAAAAATTCATACGAAGGATTGTAGATAATTTCTTTTGGATTTTGGATTCCATATTTTTCTAACGAAATCGATTTCGTAATTGAAGCGAAGTTGTCCATAAAAAAGAGTGTGTTGCAATTAGTAATTATTTTGCAAAGTTAAAATAAAATATTACTATATCGATATAGTTAGTTGTTAATTATACTTTTTTCTTCAAAAAATTCCAAATTAAAATCCCCCAAGAAACGATTAATAACAACCCTCCTATTGGAGTAATAAATCCTATCGTCTTGAAATTAAATGAGTTCAAACTATCGGTTGCCAATAAATAGATGGATCCAGAAAAGAAAATTAATCCGATAGTAGTTAGATTTAAAATTATTCTCTTTGTTTTTTCTTGTAATTGATTGTTTAATCCTAAAAATAATAAAAACAAAGCATGGTAGATTTGATATTTAACTCCGGTTTCAAAAGTTAAAAGTTGATCAGGGGTTAATATTGCTTTTAAGGCATGTGCTCCAAATGCTCCAAGAGCTATCGCTGTCATTCCAAAAAATCCAGCTATTGCTATTATTTTGTTATTCATTTTTAAGTAGAATATAATTTTAATCAAATTTAAAAGTTATCTTTAAATAATTAAGGTCTTTTAGCAATTCTTTAAAATAAAAACAACTTTAAACTTTTATATTTGTACAAATTTCTAGATATGAAAAAAACGATATTTCTTCTTGGCATCATTTTGCTATTAAGCTCTTTCAAAACCGATACTGCGATTGAAATCCCATCGGGAGAAAAATTAGTTTATGCTGGTTCTTATAATATGAGTGGATTAATGACTCAGCTTGCCCAAGTCACTCTTTCTACAGAAATGGTAAATACCTCAAACAAGTCTTATTTACATTTAAATTGTGAGTTAGCAACCTTTGCTAAATGGGATAAATTTTTCAAAATCAGAGACACCTATGAAGCCTATGTTAACCCAACGACTTTAAAGCCTAGTTTGTATAAACGAAATATTGAAGAAGGAGGTTGGACTAAAAAAGAGAAATATGTTTTTAAAGGGAATTCGGTAACGAGTACTTCAAAAAGAAAGAATTGTCCAGAAACAACCAAAACTTTCACAATTGGAAATTCCACTCAAGATGTGGTTTCGTTGATGTACAAACTAAGAACTTTAGCTTTTGATAAAATGAAGGTAGGTCAATCTCAATCTTTTGTAATTGTTTTTGATGAAGTGCAAGTTCCAGTAACAATAAAATTATTAGGAAACGAAACCGTTTCGGCTGGAAATTTAGGATCTAAAAACTGTTATAAGTTATCTATTGGAGCCAAAACCGATGTTTTAAAAGGAAAAGATAAAAACCTAATCTATTTGACTGCCGATTCAAAAAAAATACCGGCCCTAATGAAATTTAGTATTCCGGTTGGAACTGGTCAATTAGCATTAACCTCTGCTACTGGAATTTAATTATGAGAAAAGTCTTAGTTATCACCGCAGTAATTTTCACGCTAATTAGCGTTTTGTTTTCTATGTTGCCTTTAGATACTCTAGCTCTTGCCCCTATTGGATTGGCATTACTTTTTATCTTTTTGGCATTTAAAAAATCGGATGCAAAACAAAGAAAATTCACAAAAATCCTTTTCATTATAACTTATATCTGCGCCTTAGTGGTTTTAGGTAAAACTTTTTTAATAAAAGATAAAGTGGCTATTGACACTAAGTTTGAAGAGCAAAAAGTAGAATCTAAAAAAGAAGATCTTAAAGATTTAGAAGGTTTAGAATAGTTCTTAAAATATTTTCTACCTTATCTTAAGCGGCTTTTTTGTTTTTATCAAAAAAGTGCGTAAAATCGTTGCAAATTTTTAAATTTGTATTCCACAGACATACAAATTATGAGAAATATTCTAATTATTGGAGCGGGACGATCTGCATCTTCTTTGATACAATATCTATTAAATAAATCCAATGAGGAAAACCTGCATCTTACTATAGCTGATATTTCATTAGAATTAGCGCAAAGAAAAACCAATAATCACCCTAATGCTACTGCTATTGCATTAGACATAAACAATCACGAGCAACGAAAAGCGGAAGTTGAAAAAGCAGAAATTATTATTTCAATGTTACCGGCCCACCTGCATATTGAAGTTGCAAAAGATTGCATTTCTTGTAAAAAACATTTGGTTACTGCCTCTTATATTTCTGATGCAATGCAAGAATTAGATGCTGATGCAAAAGAAAACGGATTAATT
>JBILNU010000028.1:0-16833 GCA_044374815.1 Flavobacterium sp. | reverse complement strand
AGCTTACCAATATACATTCCAATTATTCCTAATACAATTAAATTAAGGCCGCCAAAAAATACAATCGTACTAATTACTGAAGCCCAACCCGAAATTACATGTCCGAAATAAATACTATAAAGAACATAACCTATGTAAAATACAAATGCAAAAAAGGACAATCCAATACCCAAAAAAATTGCTATATGTAAAGGCCGGGTACTAAATGAAGTGATTCCTTGTATGGCAAATCGCATCATTTTCTTCATTGTGTATTTACTTTTTCCCGAAAATCGTTCGGCAGGAGCATAATCTATAGCAAATTGTTTAAACCCTAACCAACTTACTAAACCTCGGATAAAAAGTTCATTTTCTGTAAAATCGGTAAAAACAGCCACAACTTTTTCATCCATTAGTCTAAAATCGGCTGTACCTGGCTCAAAATTAACTTCCGATAAATAATTCATCACTTTATAAAAACCCTTGGAAGTCTTTCTCTTAAAATAGGAATTATTTTTATCGTCTTCGCGTCTTGTGTAAACAACATCGTAGCCTTCCTCCCATTTTTTTAATAATTCAGGAATTAATTCTGGTGGATGTTGCATATCGCCATCCATAGTAATTACCGCATTAGCTTTTGCAATATCTACACCTGCTTTAAGTGCGTTTTGGTGTCCGAAGTTTCTTGAAAGTTCTACAAAAAATAAATTAGAATAGGAAGTTGAAAGCGCTTTAAGTTTTTCCAAAGTAGCATCACTGCTCCCATCATCTACAAAAATAACCTCGTAATCATAAGGCAATGCCTGCATCGTATCCTTAATAGAATTTGCCATAATTTCAATATTTCCTTCTTCATTATAGGAAGGAATTACTATTGCTATTTTCTTTCTCATCTATTGTTGGACTATTTTTAATTCTTCTTCAGATTGCTTGAAAAAAATCATTTCATAAATTATACTAAACCAAATAAATACGCACGGTAAGGCTTTTAATGCATATGGAATTATATAATTTTCTCTTAGAAACTTTGGTATTATATCTGAAGGCGAAAAACTCGTTAATATCAGTGCAAATATAAATAAAATTAAAACACGATTCGACCTTGGTCTATTCTGTATAACAAACCAAATTGCAACTCCCAAAAAGGCAATGATGTAGGTTGGCGATTCCGATCCTGAACTAAATATTACAGTAAAAATCAATACGGAGCACAACAACAATAATTGAAATTTTTCCTTTTTATAAGAGCTAATTTTCAAATAAGGCAACGCAAATAATATTAATCCGAATAACAAGAAAGGAAGATTTGGCAACTCCGGATTGTGTAAAATTCTTCTAAACATTCCCATAAAGGAAATATCTTGCATGGAAATTAATGACGCATTTTCGCTGTTTTTTACAACTAATCGCTCATACCATTCTACATAGGTATGCAAAATATATTCTGGCGAAGAGAGCAACATTGGCAACACAAAAAACAAAATTGCCCAAAAGACTAAAGACCCAATAAATTTTATTTTATCTTTAGAAAAGAAGAAGAACGCCAAGCCTACAATTCCGTATAATTTAACAAAGGTACCCAGCATTATCAGCATGGCCGCCCAAAAATCTTTTTTATCTTTAATAAATACATAAGATAAAATAATGATTGCAGTCATGATTGGATTGAACTGAAAACTCAATATGGTTGTCAGAAATTCATGGGCTCCAATCCAAAGAATAAGGTTGATTTGTTCGTATTTTAAGGGTAATTTATTGATGGCGTATACAATCACAGCTGCATTAAACGCGCTCCATAAAGTCATACCCAGCCAATCTGGAAAAATTGCAAAGGGTGCAATGATGATACTAAAAATTGGTCCGTAATGATTGTGATCGAAATACTCATTGGAATAGGTAGTATACAAAGGCAATTTATGTATTGTATGAAAAAAAACATTCTTATAAATCGAGTAATTATTATAATTATCGTGGTTTCTGGTTAAATATTGCTTTATTGAAGATACAATAGCAATAATAAACCAAATACTAATTATGTACTTTTTCTTGGTAAAGAAGGGTAGGTTAAAAAACTTCTTTATTGTTTGCATACCGCTTATTTTTTGAATAAAAATTTAAACCATTGACCAAAATTCCTAAAGAACAATTTTGATTTGCCTAAGTGTAATGATTTTTTATTTTGAGCATAATTTTTTATTTCTGAAATATTCTTGGTTGGAAAATACTCCAACTTCTTCCAACGCTCTGGTTCGATGTAATAGAAATTTTCAAAATTCATGTAATTGGTCTCATCAACAGCAATCCATTTATTTAAAAAATCCTTATTTACATCTTTGTTATGCCCCCAGTTTTCTAATTTAAAACGTAAGTCGGCCTCCGATCTTGAAACCGATTCATGCAAAATTAAATTATTGGTATAAATCACTCTTTCATTGGTTCTTCTTGCGTATTTATAATTTGGATAATTAGTGGCGAAAATTGCTTTTAAAGGCTCGTCAACATACAAAATACCATCATTAGTATATTTATAAATAATAAGCCAAAAAGCCGCGATTTGAATTTTGTTTTTTTCAGGATTATCTAGATAGTGGTCAAACTTTCGTAAGTCTTTTACAAATTTTTCAAAATCGATAAAATACTCATCGCTATCCACTTGAATTAACCAATTTCCAACTCCCATTTTCTCAGAAAGCATTGTTCTTTCACGGGTATCGTTTTCAATAGTAGATAATTCCGGTAAATAAAAATCATCAACGTAGATTTCTATTTTATGGTCAACATCAAATTCTTTTAACCATGAAAAGAATTCTGGATCAACACTAAATTGTTTGCCATTCCAGGTTCTAAAATCTTTATCGTGAGCTAAAAAAATTCGATCTGCAGCTTGATATACAGGTGGCAAAGACAACTTTAGCAACTCATAATCATAAGACAATAAAAAACCTACATGTATTTTTTTCATTTTTTAATTTTTGGAATAAATACTAAAATAATGCTTATGAATGCTTTCAATACCTTCCAAGCAATAGGATGTTTTTGAATATGTAAAACCTGTTGCACCCGCTTCGAATTCAATTGCGATACTTGAACATAATCTTCCACAAAGGCAGGGAAATATTTTTGCATAACACTCAAACGCTCTTCGTTTACTTTATTTTTATATTTATCTAAAGACGAAATACCGGTAAAATCATAGTTAGCAATAGTCTTTGAAAGATATTTGTAGGGACGGTTTTCTTTGCAAATGGTATAAATAAAAAACTCCCAATCAGCTACAATTTTTAAATTTTCACTATAATAGAAATAGGTTTCAAATAATTCTCTTCTGATAAATGTAGATTGATGGTTGATACAACTTCCATAAAAAAATGAAAAAGACAGCTTTTCTGGATAGGTTTTTAATCGTTTGGAACCATCTACTTTTACCTTATAATTATCTCCATAATAAATGTCAAACTCGCTAGTTAAATCATCTGAAACATTCGATAGAACATTGTAATCAACAAAGGTATCTCCAGAATTCATAAAAATAACAAACTCCCCTGTGGCCGCTTTTATGCCTTTATTTTGGGCATTGTAAACGCCGTTGTCTTTTTCAGAAATCCAATAATTAATTTGACTTGAATGTTGTTCTATCAATTCTTTACTCCCATCTGTACTTCCGCCATCAATAACGAGAAACTCAAAATCTTTATAGGTTTGATTTACAACGCTATCAATGGTTTTATTTAATCCAATTTTATCGTTATAATTTATTGTTATTATTGAAATTTTTGCCATCAAACAGATTTAATAAAGCTAACAATAGCTATTAATTATTAATTATTTATTCCAATTACTCAAAAAAACTATTTACTTTTTCAATTACTCGATGCACTTCTTCTACTTTTGTAGCATACGAAATTGGCAAACTAAGGGTTGTATTATGAATTTCTTCACTAATTTTAAACTCAGTTTCCGCAAAAAATTCTTGATATCCTTCTTGTTTATTGGGTGAAACTGGATAATGTACTTCGGTATTGATTCCGTGCTCTAATAAATACGTCTTCAATTCATCTCGTTTGTCTGTTCTAATGTTGTAAATGTGGTACACATGAGAATAATCAGTTGTAAAAATTGGCTTAATTACACGATTAGTAATTCCTTGATCATACAATCCGGCAAGCTTTATTTTGTGATTGGTGATTTTATCCAAATGCGGTAATTTAACATTCAAAAAAGCCGCTTGTAATTCATCCAACCTTGAATTCAATCCAATGTATTTATTAAAATATTTTTTTTCAGAACCGTAATTTCTCAAAGCCTTTAGCTTTTCATACAAATCAAAATCAGAAGTTGTAATGGCTCCCGCATCACCTAAAGCACCCAAATTCTTAGTTGGATAAAAGCTATGCGCACCAATCTTTCCAAAACTTCCTGCACGTTTACCATTAAAGTTAGCTCCGTGTGACTGAGCACAATCTTCAATTACCTCCAAATTATATTTCGATGAAAGCGCCATTATTTTATCCATTTGGCAAATTTGACCATATAAATGCACAATCATTATCGCTTTGGTTTTGGTAGTGATTTTAGCTTCTATTGCATCCGGATTGATGTTATAAGTGACAGGATCTGGCTCTACTAAAACCGGAATATGACCGGCATTAATAATAGCAAGTATTGTGGCAATATAAGTATTAGACGGTACAATTATTTCTGATTTTTTTGAAAAATCAAACACCTGAAGACCTAATATTAAAGCATCCAATCCGTTAGCAACTCCAATACAATACGTAGTACCACAATATTGCGCATAACTTTCTTCAAATGCCTTTACCTCATTTCCTAATATATACCAACCTTTATCCAAGAATTGTTTGAATTTTTCTTGAAATTCGATTTCAAATTCTTTGTTTAGAATATTTAGATTTTCGTAAGGAATCATTTTATCTGTATGGCTCATATATATAATCGTTAGAATCGTAATACTCTGATGCTAAAACCAATAGAACAGCATCTTTTGAAAAACTATGCATAGAATGATAATCTTCTGGATACAAAAACAAACATTTTTCAGGATGATCTAAGGTGAATTCTTCCAAATTTGTACCATCATCATTTGCTATTTTGCACGATCCATGAATGCAAATTGCAGCTTGGATTGTTTTGTGATGCCTGTGCTTACCTCGAACAGAATCGTCTACGTTATAAATGTAAAAAACCCTTTTAATATCAAAAGGGATGTTTTTTTCAAGAACCGTAAGCGATCCTCGAGACTCATGAAATGACTTAATATGAATTAATTTAGGCATCTATTTTTATTATTAATTTTCGAATAAATTTAGGAATATAAGTGAAACTCTTATGTTCTAATGCATTATTTTTTCGTTTGTAAACAACTTTTTCTTTCAGCAATTTAGGCAACAACCTATTGGATGTTTTATATCGAGTTGAATCTTCTTTTACAATTGCAAACTGACTATTATAAGAATCAATAGCGTTCCAATAATCTAAATACAATGCATCAATTCCTTTTTGGTGCTTTGCTTTATATTCGATAAAACCATTTGAAGCCCAACTCGAATTAAATATTTTAAAGTGGTGAAAATGATAAAAAATCATTTGTTCTCCATCAGAAAAATACTTGTTCCCCACTTTTTCAATTGTGTAATTATTCAAATTCCAAGGAGCTATTCCGCTAATCTTATCATTCAAAATAAAAACTTCATTTGAATACAAAGTTAACCATTTGTCAAGATATTTTTGATCTGCAAAGCGGTCATTTACTTTATCGTATTGATCACCACAGTATTCAATGCATTCTTCTTTCCATTTGTGTAAACAAGCCAATCCTGTTTCATTATTTTTAAATATCTGAAAACTCACATTATACAAACCAAATTCACTTAAATGAAGTATTTCTTTGGAAAATTTATGCGGT
Source organism: Flavobacterium sp. (assembly GCA_044374815.1). Classification (GTDB taxonomy): domain Bacteria; phylum Bacteroidota; class Bacteroidia; order Flavobacteriales; family Flavobacteriaceae; genus Flavobacterium. The sequence goes on along the minus strand of JBILNU010000028.1, from coordinate 10,931 downwards.
GTAATTACAATTGAAAAATCATTTAATTGATCAAAAAGTGGCTTTGGTGAATTTAAAAATAAAATATCTGCATCTAACGAACAGATGTGTGGAAGATTGTATTTTTTTAACAAATACAATGGCAAGCACGGACTCAAAGTAAAATAATACTCGATCTTACTTCTGTTGGATTTTGCAGCAGCTAAATCAGCATCGTTTTCTTCAATGTCTGCTAATTGCAAAGTTCTAACTTCAGGAAAATCTTTTTTATTTTCCTCAAAATAGACTCTTGTAAAATCATCCAAACAAAGAATATACAACTCAAAATCGGAGGTGTATTCTTTAAGCGAATGGTACAATACCAATCCGCGAGAAAGATAATTTTTATCAAAAAAGGTAGTTAAAAAAAGCATTACGATTTCAATTTAAGTAAATAACCTTTCCAAAAAACCTCTGTATCATCATTAATTTTTAATGGAAAATCACAAAAACTATCGAAATCAAAAATTACCTCATAGTTTTCAAATAACTTTAAAAGTTTGTTTTCATTAAAAAACCAACACGGGTAGGATGCTTGATATATATCTTCTTTTACATTTTGAACAGTGATAATATCCCTTGAAAAATTAGCAATAGCCGTTCTATCAATAATGATGTAGGGAATTTTTAGTTCGGAAACATATTTTACCCAATATTTAGGATCTTCTAAATATTGAAGTACACTGCTTAACAACACTACATTGGGAGTAAAATTATCAAGAGCTTGAGAGAAATTTTCATGAAAAAATAATTGATCATCTTCAAAATATTCTTTTCCGCATGAAACAAAATGAGATTGTTCAATGATGCACCATTTAATACTATTAAGATTTTGTAGCATTTTTATATTTTGGTAGTATGTACTACCTAAACTTCCACCAAAATCAATAATATTTAAACTATTTTTATTTTCAATTGCAACTTTTTGTAGACAACAAAGCAAAGCCCAACTGTATTGAATGGAATCAAATAAAACACTATCTCTTTCATATACAGCCTCACCACTTTTAACTTTCAATAAGGCATTTTTACATTTTTCAAGAATAATTTCAGAATCATAACCAGTTGTCTTACTCTGTGCTTCATTCCAAGATTGGAAATCACCTTGCCACATTCCTTTTTTTCTCTTCTTTTTAAAAATACTTTTAAGCTTTATTTTAATATTTTTAAAATAATTTTTTTCCATAAAGACTTTTTTGTATGTTGTTCTATATATTTTTTAAAAAACCAAGTTGATTCTTCAATTTTGATTTTGGTAAGTTTAATTTCATCAATTGGATTTTGATCTATTTCAAGATTAATTGTATGCGTTGCTAAATCATCGAAACCAATATTATTTACCAGAGATTTTGTAGGATGAAGGCAATATTTATCATTACAAAAAAGTGAAGCATGCCAACGAATAGCCCAAGAGTTTACTTTTCCTTCTATTTGATCTTGTAGCATTTGAGTGAATTTATGGGTGTTTTTTCTATTAAATTCAAACTCCTGCTTATTTGAAACAATTTGATTTAAAAGAAAGCGTGCATCGGGGTTAAATAACTCCCAACTAGATTTCCAGGTAGCCCATCCCCAACAATCAGCACCTTTTAGAAAAAAAGTACTTTCACAATCTTCTATATTCGTGAAAAAATAATTCCAAGCATGAATACAACCAACTTTGGGTTCGTTTTCATACATTAACAATGCTTGATTCATGTAGGTTAAAAAACCCTTAGATACTATTAAGTCGTCTTCTATAACTATAATTTTACCATATCTATTTACAATCTCAGTGACACCATCAATAATTGAATTTGCTAAACCTTTGTTTTTAGACTGTTCTGTTACAACAACTTTTTTAAATCTATTTTCAGAATTAACAATTTGTCTCACTTGATGAATGTTCTTTAAACCCATTTCATCAACATTATCTTTTGCTCCATCACAGTAAATATATATGTCACTTTGAATAGATTCTTCGCATAATGCCAATGAATCCAATACTTTTTGAGTATGAATAGGTCTATTGTATGCAAATAATACTATTGGAGCATTGATTTGTTCCATTAAAAGCTAGTTGTAAATTTATACTTTTCGGTAACAATTAAAAATTGACCTTTCAGTCCAATATATTTTCGGGTATGGAATTTAATATTTTTATTATTTAGAAGCTTAATTATATCATTTACCGTATCCATTTCTCCTTTTCTATCACAATCATCCATTAGAATGATAAACTCGTCTTCGGCACTAAAATTCATTACTAAATCAACAATATTATGTCTAGAAAAACGATCACTACCAAATGGACCATCTATGATATATAAATCAAACTTCTCGGTTATTTCTTTTTCTAAACCCAAATAAGAAGTGCTTTGGTAATTATTTATTTTTTTTTCCTCCAAATCAAATTTAAGAATTTTTGTAAATGAACTTATTTGAAAATTTTGCTGAAAAATTGATATCCATTCCTGATCATGTTCAACTACAGTATGATTTTTCAATTTTATGTAGTGCTGGCCATAAGTTGCAATGAATTTGGTGGATTCTCCTAAACCAAGTTCTAATATAGAAGCAGGTTTATACTCATTTAATATTCTATTTAAAACATAAAAGAATGAATAACTTCCAGCCCAACGACCAATATTTAAAGGTAAATTTAATAAATGTTCTTTACCTCTTATGCTGTCGTGATATACATTTGCCCAGTCTAATTCTCTATTGTAAGTTAAATTTTCATTTAACTTCTTTTTCATTCTTTTAAAAAACATATATATTCATTTTTGATAGATGTTTACAAATATATTTAAAAAAAACATTAATTATTGTTGATTAATCATTAACTGAATTAAAAAAATATCTTTGCAATTTAATTTAATAAATTATTATGGACGTCAATACGGAAGTACACAATGCCTTTGAAGTAATAAAAAATGGCGGAATTATTCTTTACCCAACAGATACCGTTTGGGGAATTGGTTGTGATGCTACTAATTCGGTGGCAATTGCAAAAATTTATGCTCTAAAACAACGGGAAGATTCAAAGAGCATGATTGTATTGATGAATGGTGAAAAAATGATGTATTCTGTTTTTTCGCAAATTCCAGATTTAGCATGGGATTTATGGGATTTATCTGAAAAACCAACTACCTTAATTTTAGATAATCCTAGAAATATTTCCGAAAATTTAATTGCTGCCGATAAAACACTCGGGGTTCGAATTATCAAAGAACCATTTTGTTTTAAATTATTAGAACGAATGAAAAAACCATTGGTTTCAACATCGGCAAATATTTCTGGAATGCCAACTCCAAAAACTTTTAAAGAAATTAGCCCCGAAATTATAAAAGGTGTAGACTATGTAGTAAATTTGCACAGAGATAAAGTATGTAAAAATCCATCTACTATAATTAAACTTTCTTTAGATAATCAAGTTAAGGTTATTAGAAAATAAAATGAATTACACTAAAGCGCTAAATAACCCAATTTTTAAAATAATTGAACAAGCCAGCCAGGAACTTAATCTAGAAAGTTATGTGATTGGTGGTTATGTGCGTGATTTTATTTTAGGAAGGGATTTCAAAAAAGATATCGATGTTGTGGCGCTTGGATCGGGAATTGATTTAGCCTTAAAAGTATCCGAGTTAATTCCGAATAAACCCAAAGTACAAGTCTTTAAGAATTACGGAACAGCCATGTTGCGTTACAAAGACCTTGATATTGAGTTTGTGGGTGCCCGTAAAGAAAGTTACCTTCAAGAAAGCAGAAACCCTATTGTTGAAAACGGGACTTTGGAAGACGATCAAAATAGAAGAGATTTTACCATAAATGCCTTAGCTATTTCGTTAAATAAAAATAATTATGGCGCTTTAATTGATCCTTTCAACGGATTAGAAGATCTTAAAAATAAATGCATTAAAACGCCTTTAAATCCTGACATTACCTATTCAGATGATCCCTTGCGAATGATGCGCGCCATTCGATTTGCTACCCAATTAAATTTTGATATTGAATCGGAATCATTAATCGCAATTGAAAGAAATAAAGAACGTTTGAATATCATTTCGGGCGAACGAATTGTAGATGAATTAAACAAAATTCTTTCTACCGAAAAACCATCTATTGGTTTTTTACATTTGTATAAAACTGGATTGTTAGACTTAATTTTGCCGGAATTAACCGCATTAAATAATGTGGAAGAAGTGGAAGGTCATACCCACAAAAACAACTTTTACCACACCTTAGAAGTAGTTGATAATATTTGTCCAAATACCGAAGATGTATGGCTTAGATGGGCTGCTTTACTGCATGATATAGGGAAAGCACCAACCAAAAAATTCAATCAAAAACAAGGATGGACCTTTCACGGACATGAGTTTTTGGGAGGCAAAATGGTAAAGAAAATCTTTGAAAGATTACACATGCCCTTGAACAACAAATTGAAATTTGTTCAAAAAATGGTCATAATGAGCTCAAGACCAATTGTGTTAGCCCAAGACACCGTAACCGACTCGGCAGTGCGAAGATTGGTTTTTGATGCTGGAGATGATGTGGATGATTTGATGACGCTTTGTGAGGCTGATATTACAACCAAAAACGCAGTTAAGTTTAAGAAATACCACAATAATTTTGATATTGTTCGCAAAAAAATAATTGAAGTTGAAGAGAAAGACCATGTAAGACAATTTCAACCACCCATTTCGGGAGAAGAAATTATGCAGCTTTTTAATTTAAAACCTTCACGAGAAATAGGCATGTTAAAAGAAGCGGTTAAAGAAGCTATTTTAGATGGAAAAATTCCTAATGAATACGATGCTGCTTATGAATTTGTTTTAAACAGAGCCCAAAAATTAGGTTTACAAAAAGCCGATAATTAAAATAAATTTTATGAAAAAATATTTTCAAAAATCAGCCAAAATCTCTTTGATACTAGTTTATCTAGTAATTTTTGCAGGCGCTTTTGTAAGACTAACTGGATCAGGAATGGGATGCCCCGATTGGCCAAAATGTTTTGGATATTACATTCCACCAACAGAATTAAAAGAACTACTTTTCACACCAGGAAAAGAATATGATAAAGGTCAAGTCATTATCAAAGACGAAAAACTTTTAGTAGCTAAAAATGATTTTGTGGCAAAAATTACTTTTGAAAAATCAAACTGGGAGGAATATACCAAACACGAATACGCGATATTTAATCCATTACACACTTGGATTGAATACATCAATCGATTGTTGGGAGCTCTTGCAGGAATAGCCTGTTTTATAACCTTAATCATTTCATTTAGTTATTGGAAGAAAAAGAAAATGTATCTATTTCTCTCGTTTTTCATTTGTGTATTAATGGGATTTCAAGCTTGGTTAGGAAAAACGGTAGTTGATTCTGTATTAAGTCCAATTAAGATTACGACACACATGCTGGCTGCATTATTAATAATTTCTTTTCAACTGTATTTAATTTACACAACTAAAAATAATAAATCAGCCATATTAAAAGACCCTACCTTTAAGAAAGTACTATTTCTTTCCTTAATCTTAACTTTAATTCAAATAATTTTAGGCACAAGTGTAAGAGAACATGTTGATACCCTTGCGGAAGCGGGGGCCCCAGAAATTCTTTGGCTACAAAATCCCTCTTTTTCTTTTTATTTTCATCGTACTTTTTCAATCGTAGTGTTACTTACCAATTTGTTTTTATTCACAAGGAATAAAAAATTAAACTTTAATTTTAATAAAATTAATTGGGTTTTAGGAATAATAGGATTAGAAATAGTATCCGGAATATTAATGTATTATTTGCATTTTCCTTTTGGAACACAAACGATTCATGTAGTTTTGGCAACAATTCTATTTGGAATTCAATTTTATATGCTTTTAGAAGCAAAAAAACAATCCTAAAAACAAATTTCCCCGACTATATTGTCACATTCCTTCTTACCAAAACTAAATGTCTAAACTTGCAGCCGAGAATAAATTTATTGACTTATCCGATTATGGACGACCTTTTGGAAGATTTCTCGCAAATAAATTAAAAGATACCTACTTTACCCCTATTCACGTAACTCTTCTATTTGGAATTTCTGGATTAACAGCTATTTATTTTTTACTAACTAACCATTTCTATTTAGCCTTTTTCTTTATATTACTGAAATCTGGAATTGATGCAGCAGATGGTGAGTTAGCCCGTTTAAAAAATACTCCTTCCTACTTTGGAAGGTATCTTGATAGTGTTTTTGACATAATTATCAACTTTCTACTTTTTATGGCAATTTGTTTCATTTCAAAAACAACAATTTGGCTAACCTTATTAGGTTTCATCAGTATTCAATTGCAAGGGACTTTATATAATTATTACTATGTAATTTTAAGAAACAAGACTGCTGGTGGAGATACTACAAGTAAAATATTTGAATATAAAACCCCAAAAGCTTTAGCCGGAGAAAGTCAAAAATCCGTTACTATTTTATTTTTCATTTATACTTTGGTCTATGGTATATTTGACAAAATAATCCATGCTTTAGACCCCGAAGCATATAAAGCCGCTATTTTTTCAAATTGGTTTATGACATTTGTATCTTTGTTTGGCTTAGGTTTTCAATTATTTCTTATTGGATTTATGCTAACAATTGGCTGGATAGAAATAATTGTTCCCTTTTTCATTGGTTATAACATCTTAATATTAGTAATGATTTCAATCAGAAGATATTACTTTAACTAAATGTTAAATTCAATTTTGAAGCTTCAATTTTAATCAAAATAATAGTACTATTGCCAAACAATTTAATTCAAATGAAAAAACTACTTCTTATAATTGTTATTTTTTTTGGAAGCCAAACTATAAATGCTCAAAGTATAATTAAATGGGTTCCTTTATCAGAATACCACGAACTATTATCAAAAACCTTCCATCCAACTGAAGAAGGAAATTTTGGTCCAATAAAAGAATTTTCAAAAGAATTAAATTCAAAAGCTGAAGCTTTAGATGTAGCTAGTATTCCACAAGAATATAAAAACCAAAAGACAGAAAACACATTAACTTTACTAAAGAAGCAAACTAAACTAGTTAATGATTTAGTTCAAAACAAAGCTCCTAATACAGAAATTATGCGTGCCTTTCAAGACCTTCACGATATCTTTCACCGAATTGTAATGCTTTGCGATCCTAAGTATAAATAATTAGCTTCAAATAAAATTAAAAATAATCATGTCAAATATATATCTAGGATACCATTTTACAATTGAACCAAAAGAATTAGGTTCTGAAATTCTAATTGCAGAATTAGGTGAAAAACCATTTGAAAGCTTTATAGAAACCGAAACAGGTATTGTAGCGTATATACAAAAAGAACTTTGTACAGATGATGTATTAGAAGATATCTATATTTTATCTTCTCCAGAATTTACCGTTTCCTACAAAGTTGAAGAAATTGATCAGGTGAATTGGAATAAAGAATGGGAAAAGAATTTTGAGCCAATAGATGTTGATGGGAAATGTCATGTTCGCGCGCCATTTCATCCAAAAACTAATGCTGAATTTGATATTGTAATCGAACCAAAAATGAGTTTTGGAACTGGACATCATGAAACTACTCACATGATGATTCAACACTTATTGGAAACCGATGTAACCGGATTGAAAACTTTAGATATGGGATGCGGAACCGCAATTCTTGCAATTCTTGCAGAAATGAAAGGGGCCAAACCAATAGATGCGATTGACATTGATAATTGGTGTTATTTAAATTCCATTGAAAATGCACAACGTAATAACTGTAAAGAAATAAGTGTGTATGAAGGAGAGGCAAGTTTGTTAAAAGGTAAAAACTACGATTTAATTATTGCAAATATCAATCGAAATATTCTACTAAATGACATGCAAGCTTATGTAAACTGTTTAAATAAAGGTGGAATACTTTTATTAAGCGGATTTTATAACGAAGACATTCCTTTTATTGATGTCGCTTGTACAGAAAAAGGGTTGACTTACGTCAAAAAATTGGAACGAAACAATTGGGTTTCTTTAAAATATGTAAATTAGCATTGCACTATTAATAGCATATATGAGTACTATTGAAAAAGTTCAAGAAGAAGTATTAGTTGAAGAGCAGGTAGAAAAAAATCATGAAATTGTGCTTTATAATGATGATGTAAACACTTTTGATCATGTAATAAACTGCTTAGTTCGAATTTGCAAACATACTTCAGAACAAGCCGAACAATGTGCTATTATTGTTCATTACACAGGTAAATGCGCTGTTAAAACAGGTTCTTTAGAAGAACTCAAACCCCAATGTTTACGATTATTAGATGCTGGCTTGAGCGCAGTAATTGAGTAATTTTTTATAAAACAATTTTAATGAGGTAATTTATCTTTGAAAAAACCATAGATAAAAGTTCCGAATAAAGCACCAAAAAGTACAAATCCAACAGTTATAAATCCGGAGCCAATTAATATATAAATAGGACCGGGACAACTGCCAACTAAAGCCCAACCCAAACCAAAAATCAACCCTCCAATCCAATATCTAAAGGTACCTCGTTCTTTATCTAAAATCTCAATTGGCAATCCTTTAATGTCTTTGATATGAAATCGTTTTATAATTTGAATTCCAATAACACCCGTTGTGATTGCCGTCATGATTATGCCATACATATGAAATGATTCAAACTGAAACATCTCAAAAATACGGTACCATGAAACGGCTTCTGTTTTAGTTAATACTACTCCAAATACAAACCCAACTACTAAATATTTAATTAATTTCATTTTAATTTAAAAAATTAATGGAAAAATAAAATTTACCATAATTAAACCTCCAACGAAAAATCCTATCACCGCCTTCAATGAGGGTAATTGAAAATTACTTAACCCAGAAATGGCATGACCCGAGGTACAACCTCCTGCATAACGAGAACCAAAACCGATAAGAAATCCACCAAAAATCAATAAAAATAGTTTCTTTGGTGATTGAAAAACATCAGATCCAAAAAGAGCTTCGGGTAATAATTTTCCGTTTGGAGCATCTATTCCCAATTTATTTAATTTCAAAATAGTTGCCGGATTAATTGAAACATTGGAAGGATCCGATAAAAAATGTGTGGCAAAAAAACCGCCTAACATTGCTCCCAATACAACAACTAAATTCCATCTTTGTGATTTCCAATCCCAATTAAAAAATGGAACCTTTTTTCCTAATCCAGCAATAGAGCATAAACTTCTCAGATTAGTAGACATTCCAAAGGTTTTTCCAAAATAGGTTAAACACAACATGACTACCCCAATTATAAATCCAGATACAGACCAATGCCAAGTTGAAGTTAGTATATTCATAAATTTTATTTTTCACAAAAATAGAGGAAGTGGTTTGATTTTTGATATTTATTTTGATATTTAAATTAAATAAATTTACTTCATAAAATGAAAACATATAAAACCTTACTAATTATAACCCTAATTACAATATTATCCTCTTGTGGAGCAATTAAATCTACAATTAAAAACATTGATAATTCGGCCATAAAACCAACAGTAAAAAATGGGCAGTTTATTATTACAGAATATGCAAAAGACAGTAATTACGGATATGACAAAGATTATCCTATTAATTTAGGATTTGAAAACGAAAAAAATTCACCAAAAAATATTGATTATTTCTTTAACGGATTGGAAGGTCCAAAAGGAGAAAAAATATTTTACGTTAAAGTAGAAAATTGTTGTCCTTACCCTACTAAAAGAAGTGTTATGGGTGCTGGTACTTTAGAAATTTATGAAGTTAGCATTGAAGGTAGTGAAACTAAATTGCTTCTCTATTTAAATATCTACGAAAAAGGAAAAGTTTTATGTCCTAAAGGATTACAAATAAAAAAAGAGAAAACTTCTAACTAATATTTCACAGGAAACCTTCTAATACGACTATTAGAAGGTTTTTTCTTAGTACATTTGCAAAAAATTTAGAAAATGAATTTAATTAATATCCCAAAAATCAAGCATACCGAAAGTGGCAACTTCTTTCTTTTGGCAGGACCTTGCGCAATTGAAGGTGAAGAAATGGCTTTACGCATTGCTGATAGATTAATAACTATTACAGATCGATTAGAAATTCCTTATGTTTTTAAAGGATCTTTCAAAAAAGCAAATCGTTCTAGAATTGACAGTTTTTCGGGAATTGGAGATGAAAAAGCTTTAAAAATACTTAGAAAAATTTCCGAAACTTTTAATGTTCCAACCGTTACAGATATTCACACCAATGAAGATGCTGCTATGGCAGCCGAATATGTAGATGTATTACAAATACCTGCTTTTTTAGTTCGCCAAACCGATTTGGTTGTTGCTGCTGCAAATACTGGAAAAACGGTAAATTTGAAAAAAGGACAATTTATGAGTCCTGAGAGTATGAAACATGCCGTACAAAAAGTATTGGATTGCCACAATGAAAATGTAATGGTAACCGATAGAGGAACCATGTTTGGATACCAAGATATGATTGTTGATTATAGAGGAATTCCTACAATGCAACACTACGCAACAACGGTTTTAGATGTGACACATTCGTTACAACAACCTAACCAAACCGTAGGTGTAACTGGCGGAAGACCAGACATGATTGAAACCGTTGCCAAAGCAGGAATAGCTGTTGGAGTGGATGGGATTTTTATTGAAACCCATTTTGATCCAGCGAATGCAAAAAGCGATGGAGCAAATATGTTACATTTAGATTATTTTGAAGATTTAATGACAAAATTAGTAGCAATAAGAAAAACCGTTAATCAGTTTTAAATTTATAAAATAATGCTAAATTTTAAAATACTGATCCTTATTGTTTTAGGAACCATTGCTCAATATACATTTGCTCAAGACCCACTTAAATCAATAAAATATACTGCTCACAATAAAGGCAAATTTTATATTTATTGGGGAGGAAATAGAGATA
>JBILNU010000027.1:0-16880 GCA_044374815.1 Flavobacterium sp. | reverse complement strand
CCGCCTTTTTTTGGAAAGCCTGTTCAATCGAACAGGCTTTCTTGTTTTTAAGGGTGAGGGTTGGCAGCGAAAATCCTATGCGAAGCAAAGAGTGTAGCGAACAGCCCGACCCGAAGTGCACGCACAAAAGGAAATAAAACTCTAATTTATTGTAGTATTATTCATATAAATATTTATGATTTTTAAATATATTTAATTTTTCATCGTTTAAAGAGGTATTTGGACGAATACTAATATGTTACGAATTTATATTTAATACTTTTCTAGATATTAATTATAAAATTCAACAACATGAACAAAATAATCTTATTAATTACGACATTACTTATTTCATTAATTTTAAAAGCTCAATTGACATCAGCAGCTCCATATTGTACTCCAATATATCGGACTGATGCGACTTATAATATGATCCAAGATTTTAAGATTGGAAGTACTATAATTCAAAATTTTGGAAGTATGGGTTATTACGGAACTAATACTACTACTTTCAAATACTATAATACTACAACTTTACCAACTTTAGCTAAAGAATCAGTTTATAGTTTTACATTAGATTTTTTTAATGTTAATGATATTGAACCAATTTATTTTGCGGTTTGGATTGATTATAATAAGAATAATGTTTTTGAGACTTCAGAAATTGTAATGCAAAATAATTCTACAACTAATATTGCATTACCAACTTTCGGAGGTGCAATTACACCAGTTGCAAAAACAATTACAATTCCTTCTACAGCCTTGGAAGGTGTAACTCGAATTAGAATAAAGAGAGCTAGTAGTGATATAAATCCATATATTCCATATAGTTCAACTTATTCTCTCACTAGTTGCTCTCCAACATATATAGGGGCTTACGGTTGTGTATATGATTTTAATGTTACAATTGGTCCAGCTTTGTCTATTTCAGAATTTGAAAAGGAAGGAATAAAAATATATCCAAATCCAGTTTCAAATACTTTATTTATAATAGAATCAAATAATTATTTGATTTCAAAAGTTAAGATTTTTAATCAATATGGACAAGAAATAAAATTGGTTCAAGCTGATATTAAGAATGGAATTAACGTATCGGAGTTATCAAATGGAATTTATTTTGCGCAAATTAGCTCAGAAAATAATTCAATAAATAAGATCATAAAATTTATTAAGATTTAGATTAATGTAAATTATTACTTAATTAATTTGTATGATAATTATGTAAATTTGTTTCAAAATATTATAAAAATGAAACATATAAATCTTGCAATTGTTCTTTTGTTTTTTTGTTTAGTTTTTTCGTGTGCTAAAAATCCATTTACAGGAAAAAGCACTTTGGCTTTGGTGCCTAATAGTGAAATTCTACCAACTGCTTTTCAGCAATACAGTCAGTTTTTATCTGAAAACAAAGTGATCGCTGGGACTTCTGATGCGAAAAGTGTGGAGCTTGTAGGTAAAAAAATAAAAGATGCCGCTGAAAAATGGTTGAATGTAAATGGCTATGATGGTTATCTTAAAGATTACCAATGGGAATATAAACTTGTCAATAGCAAAGATGTTAATGCTTGGTGTATGCCTGGCGGAAAAATTGTGGTGTATTCGGGTATTTTGCACATTACAAAAGATGAAGCGGGTTTAGCCACTGTTTTAGGTCACGAGGTTTCTCATGCTTTGGCTAATCATGGCCAGCAACGAATGAGTGCTGGATTGTTACAACAATTAGGTGCTGCTGGTGTAGGTGTTGCTGTAGGTTCTAAAAGTGAGCAAACACAACAAATAGCAATGACAGCTTATGGTGCGGCTACTCAATATGGCGGAATGTTGCCATTTAGTAGAAGTCATGAAAGTGAGGCGGATAAAATAGGTTTGACTTTAATGGCTATTGCAGGTTATAATCCTGAGCAGTCTGTTGTTTTTTGGGAGCGCATGGCAGCAAATTCTGCAGCATCGGGAAAAGCACCACCTGAATTTGCAAGTACGCACCCTTCGGATGCTACTCGAATTGCCGATTTAAAAGCTTTGATTCCTCAAGCTAAAGCAGAAGCAGCAAAATTTGGTGTGTATTTTAAATAACCTTTTGGTAATATAGAATTAGTATATTTGAAACTTAATTGTAAGTTTTTTACTAATATTTATATTATGGCAAATTTAGAAAAAGGGAATTCCAAATTGATAAATGCTTGGGCATTTTATGACTGGGCAAATTCGGTATATAGCCTGGTTATTGCTACCGCTGTATTTCCTATCTATTACGAATCTATCACGAGTGAAAATGATGGAATAGTTTCTTTTTTTGGAACAGAATTTCATAATTCTACATTGCTCTCTTATTCTTTATCTTTTTCTTTTTTAATTGTTGCATTCTTGTCACCCTTACTTTCAGGTATAGCTGATTATACTGGAAATAAGAAACGCTTTATGCAGTTTTTTTGTTATTTGGGATCCTTATCGGTAATGGCTTTGTTCTTTTTTGATGGAGTTGAAAATTTATGGATTGGTATTGTCTTTACTATATTAGCAAGCATTGGATTTTGGGGAAGTATTGTTTTTTATAATTCGTATTTACCCGAAATAGCTTTTCCAGAACAACAAGATCGTGTTAGTGCAAAAGGATTTATGTATGGATATTCGGGGTCTATATTGTTGTTAGCCTTTAATTTAGCGATGATTATGAAACCAGATTTATTTGGAATTACAGATCCAACTCTTCCTGCTCGAATCTCCTTTTTAATGGTTGGTATTTGGTGGATTGGATTTGCACAAGTTACTTTTTATTATTTGCCGATTAATACAGTTGAGAAGAAAGCTGGAACAAACTTTATTTTTAAGGGGATTCATGAACTTTTAATAATATTAAAAAGTTTGAAAGAATTAAATAGCTTGAAACAGTTTTTAATTGCGTTTTTTTTATACAGTATAGGTGTTCAAACTATAATTTTATTAGCTGGAATTTATGGCAAAAAAGAACTCGGTATCGAGTCGAATAAGCTTATTATTACAATATTATTGATTCAAGTAGTAGCTATTTTTGGAGCTTTTGTTTTTGCTCGAATTTCAGAACGCATAGGAAATATTAAAACTTTGAAACTTACTATTGCTATTTGGGGATTAATTTGTTTTGCTGCCTTTTTATTGGATGCTCACAACAAATATTTAGATCTTCAATTTTATACACTAGGAGGAGTGATCGGAATGGTTTTAGGAGCAATTCAATCCTTATCTCGATCTACTTATTCTAAATTACTTCCTGAAACCGAGGACCATGCTACTTATTTTAGTTTTTTTGATGTAACTGAAAAATTAGCAATCGTATTGGGAACTTTTATTTTTGGTTTTGTTGGCTCGATTACTGACTCATTAAAAAACTCTATATTTATTTTGGCGGTATTTTTTTTATTAGGATATATAGTGTTAAGTTTTATGAAAAAAAATGAAATTATTTCTAAATAAAATTTGTTTCCTCAAAAGAAAATAATATCTATATTTGAAAAAAAAAATATGAATTTTAAATCATTTTCTTTAGCATTTAGCTCTGTTGCTTTGCTTCTTGTTTTTAGTTCTTGTAATGTTGAGCCAATTGATCCAGTTTTAGCTGATCAATTAGCACAAAACAACTCCTCTAATAATAATGGCGGCGGTTCTAATGGAGGTAATACCTCTATTGCAGGAACTTACTTGTTAACGGCTTTTAATACTTCAGTTCCAACTGATTTAAATGGAGATGGAACTGCTTCTATAAATCAAATGTCTGAAACTACATGTTTTAATAATAGTACTTTTATATTAAATTCTAATAATACTTTTACAGCTACTGGCGGTGGTATAGATATAGATTTATCAGTTACCCCAAATGTTTTAACTTGTTTTACTGACCCTTCTACTAATGGTACATGGACATTAAATGGAAATCAACTTACTACCAGTTATATGGAAGGTGGAGTTAGTTATACAGATATTTTTACCGTGGTTGGTAATACATTAATAATCACAGAACAAAATGGTGAAGTGGTAGGTATGGCAAATGGAAATCCTGTATTTTTAACCTCAGATATTACAGCAATTTATTCTAAACAATAATTTAGAATTTGAATTAAAATAATTAATCCGTCTTTATGGCGGATTTTTTTTAATGGCATAATCCTTGTTTTAATTAAATTTTGGAAATTTAGATAAGTTGTAATGAATTATTTAAACCTCTAATTCCTTTAAGAATACGATTACATTAATTTTAAAATGTCATATTGACCTAATTTATACTATGTCGAATCCAAAAATAATATCTCTTGACAGTTTGTCACTTCAAGAATTTGATACTGAAGCAGAATTAATTCCGTTATTGACTCCCGAAGATGAAGAAGAAATGGCAAAGGAAGAGCTTCCTGCATCATTAGCAATTTTACCTTTACGTAATACCGTACTTTTTCCTGGTGTTGTAATTCCGATTACAGCAGGAAGAGATAAATCGATCAAGCTAATTAATGAAGCCTATGCTGGAACTAAAATAATTGGGGTAGTTGCACAAAAAAATGAAGAAGATGAAGACCCTACCAAAAACGATATTTACCATTTAGGTACCGTTGCAAAAATCCTTAGAGTATTAAAAATGCCTGATGGAAATATTACAGTAATTCTTCAAGGAAAAAAACGATTTGAAATAGATGAAGTCATTTCTGAAACTCCCTATATTACTGCAAAAGTTAAAGAAGTTCCAGAAAACAAACCTAAAAAAAATGATAAAGAATTCTCTGCAATTGTAGATTCAATTAAAGAATTGGCAATTGAAATAATTAGAGAAAGTCCGAATATTCCTACAGAGGCAACTTTTGCAATTAAAAACATTGAAAGTCAGTCGTTTCTAATCAATTTTGTTTCTTCCAATATGAATCTTTCAGTTGAAGAAAAGCAGAATTTATTAAAAATGCACGTGCTTA
This sequence comes from Flavobacterium sp., assembly GCA_044374815.1. Taxonomy (GTDB): domain Bacteria; phylum Bacteroidota; class Bacteroidia; order Flavobacteriales; family Flavobacteriaceae; genus Flavobacterium. The sequence goes on along the minus strand of JBILNU010000027.1, from coordinate 11,970 downwards.
AAGAGCGTGCCTTAGAAACCTTACGCTACATGAATGTGGAGTTGCAAAAGATGGAAATTAAAAACGATATTCAGTCTAAAGTTCGTTTTGATCTAGATCAGCAGCAACGCGAATATTTCTTGCATCAACAAATGAAAACCATTCAAGAAGAATTGGGTGGTGTTTCTAATGAACAAGAATTTGAAGAAATGCGTCAGCGTGCAAAATCTCAAAAATGGGATGAAAAAACGCAAATGCATTTTGAAAAAGAATTTTCAAAAATGCAAAGAATGAATCCGCAAGCGCCTGATTTTGGAATTCAGCGTAATTATTTGGATTTGTTTTTAGATTTACCTTGGAACAAATATTCTAAAGATAATTTTGATTTAAATCATGCTCAAAAAATATTAGATCGTGATCATTTTGGATTGGAAGATGTGAAAAAAAGAATGATTGAACATCTTGCTGTTTTAAAATTGCGTAACGATATGAAATCGCCAATCATTTGTTTAACAGGACCTCCAGGAGTTGGAAAAACATCTATTGGAAAATCGGTTGCAGAAGCATTAGGAAGAGAATATGTTCGAATTTCTTTAGGTGGATTGCGTGATGAAGCAGAAATTAGAGGACATAGAAAAACCTATATTGGAGCGATGCCAGGAAGAATAATCCAAAGCATAAAAAAAGCAAAAACTTCAAATCCAGTGTTTATTTTAGATGAAATTGATAAACTATCAATGAGTAATCAAGGTGATCCTTCCTCTGCTTTACTGGAAGTATTAGATCCAGAGCAAAATAATTCTTTTTATGATAATTTTTTAGAATTAGGTTATGACTTGTCTAAAGTAATGTTTATTGCTACCTCAAATACCATGTCTACAATTCAGCCAGCACTTAGAGATCGTATGGAAGTAATAAAAATGTCTGGATATACTACCGAAGAAAAAGTTGAAATTGCGCGTCAGCATTTGTTTCCTAAACAATTAAAAGAACACGGATTAACTTCTAAAGATTTGACAATTGGAAAAAAACAATTAGAAAAAATAGTTGAAGGATATACTCGTGAGTCTGGAGTGCGTAGCTTAGAACAGAAAATTGCTCAAGTGATTCGAAATGCAGCTAAATCAGTTGCGATGGATGAAAAATATAATAAAAAAGTAACCGACGAAGATATCATAAAAGTACTTGGAACACCAAGATTACAACGAGATAAAGCCGAAGGAAACGATGTTGCGGGAGTTGTAACTGGTCTGGCTTGGACCTCTGTAGGGGGTGATATTTTGTTTATCGAGTCATTAATTTCTAAAGGTAAAGGTTTGCTTACTTTAACCGGAAATTTAGGTACGGTAATGAAGGAATCTGCAACTATAGCTTTAGAATATATTAAGGCCAATGCAACCTTATTTAAATTAGATCCAGATGTGATTTCTAAATATAATGTGCATCTTCATGTACCTGAAGGAGCAACGCCAAAAGACGGTCCAAGTGCTGGTATAGCAATGTTGACTTCTCTAGTTTCTTTATATACTCAGCAAAAAATCAAGAAAGATATTGCAATGACTGGTGAAATCACTCTTCGAGGTAAAGTATTGCCAGTAGGAGGTATTAAAGAAAAAATTCTTGCAGCAAAACGTGCAAATATTAAAGAAATAATTCTTTGTCACGAAAACAAAAGCGATATTGATGAAATTAAAGCAGAGTATTTAGTAGGACTTACTTTTCATTATGTAAAAGAAATGAATGAAGTAATTGATCTTGCTTTAACAAGCAGTAAGGTAAAAAATGCTAAACTAATCGACTAAATTTAATATTATATAATACTAAGGCATGAGAATTTTGATTTCATGCCTTTTTTATTTGTGTTTTTGACTTAAGTTTAAAAATAATATCTTCGCATTTTCGTTATAGACATGTGTTTACCCATAATTATATGATTAATAAACCATTTATTTCCTTTTTTTTTCTACTTTGCACCATAAGTTATGGTCAAATAGGAGGCAGGTCGGTTTATCAATTTCTAAATTTGGTTACCTCACCTAGACAAGCTGCACTTGGAGGGAAGGTATTAACTATTTTTGATCAGGATGTGAACCAAGCACATTTCAATCCTGCTACAATAAATCCAGAAATGGATAATCATCTTGCAGTAAACTACGGAAATTATTTTGGAGCAATTACCTATGGTACTGCTGCTTATGCATATACTTACGATCGTCATGTTCAAACTTTTCATGTTGGTGTAAATTATGTTAATTACGGAAAGTTTGAGGGATATGATGAATATGGCTCAGCAACTTCTAATTTTACTGGCAGTGAAATGGCTTTATCTTTTGGATATTCCTATAATATTCCTTTTACAAACTTCTATATAGGCGGAAACGCAAAATTAATCTCTTCCACCTTAGAAAGTTATAATTCTTATGGTGCTGCAGCAGATATTGGTGCTTTGTTTATTGATGAACGAAATGATGTAAATTGGGCTTTAGTTGTTAGGAATATTGGAACTCAAATCACGACTTACTCCGGTTTGCAAGAAAAATTGCCACTTGAAGTGTTGCTTGGAGTTTCTCAAGAAGTTGAAAATGTTCCAATAAGATGGCATCTTACATTAGAAAATCTTCAACAATGGAATATTGCTTTTTCCAATCCCAATAGAGCAACAAACACTATTAATGGTGGTGTAATTCCTGAAAAAGTCAGTTTCTTTAATAATGCATTGCGCCATGTTGTTATAGGCGCTGAATTATTTCCAAAAAAAGGATTTAATTTACTCTTTGGTTATAATTTTAGAAGAGGAGAAGAACTCGGGATTGAAGACCAGCGTAATTTTTCTGGTATTTCTTTAGGTTTCGGATTAAAAATGAGTAACATCAAATTCAATTATTCTCATTCTAGATATTCATTAGCTGGAAATACAAGTCTTTTTGGCTTGACTATAAATTTTAATGATTAGGATTCAATCTCTTAGTTTATCCATATTTGAAAAAATAAATTATGAAAAAAATTACAATTGCAATTGACGGTTTCTCATCTACGGGTAAAAGTACCCTAGCAAAACAACTTGCTAAAAGTTTGGGGTATATTTATGTTGATACCGGTGCAATGTACAGAGCAATTGCTTTGTATGCAATGCAAAATAATTTCATATCCAAAGAAACTTTAGACAAAACTTCTTTGATTAATAGTCTTCCAAAAATCAAACTGCAATTTCATTTTAATGCCGAATCAGGTTTTGCTGAAATGTATTTAAACGAAGTAAATGTAGAGAAAGAAATAAGAACTATTGAAGTTTCTAGTTTTGTAAGTCGAATTGCCGAAATTTCAGAAGTTCGTTCTAAATTAGTAGAGCAACAACAAGAAATGGGAAAAAACAAAGGTATTGTGATGGATGGACGCGATATAGGAACTGTTGTTTTTCCGAATGCTGAATTAAAAATTTTCATGACTTCTAGTCCAGAAACAAGAGCACAAAGAAGATTTAGTGAATTGCATGATAAAGGAGATGTTGTTTCCTTTGAGGAAGTTCTTCAAAATGTTCAAGAGCGTGATTATATAGATACTCATAGGGATGATTCTCCATTAGTAATGGCTGAAGATGCAATTAAAATTGATAATTCTTACCTAACTCGAGAAGAGCAATTTACTGCAGTATTTGAATTATCAAAAGAACTAATTAACTATTAATAGTTCGATTTTTAAGGTTTAATAGTAATTGCAAGCTACTTGAAATTACTATTGTTAGTGTAGCTCCAATAAAGTTTAGCCATAAATAACCTAATTTTTCTTGTCCGCTTGGATAGATATGAATAAAGTAATAATAGATAAAGAAGATGGATATTTGACTCAAAACTGCGCTATAGAAAATTGATTTTCCTTTTACGAATTTAAATAAAAATCCAACCAAGAAAATTCCTAATACAGTTCCGTAAAATATAGAGCCTAATAGGTTTACCAACTGAATTAAGTTTTCAAAAAGAGTACAAAAACAAGCAAATACTATAGCAATTATTCCCCATCCTAATGTAAATAATTGGGTTGAATATAGTAACTGTTTTTCAGATAATTCTGATTTAGTATTTCGTTTATATATGTCTATTGAAGTTGTAGATGCTAACGCGGTAAGTTCTGAAGCCGATGATGACATTGCTGCTGAAAGAATTACAGCCAGAAGAAGACCAATTAAACCCTTTGGTAAATAATTCAAAATAAAATGAAGAAAGACATAATCTTTATCGTTTGTTTCGGCTTTAACATCTGCTTTTTCAATTAATTCTTTTGCTTGATCTCTAAGTTCTTTTTCTCTTCCAGCTAATTCTTTTAATTTATTTCTCAGTATAGGGTTGTCAAAATTTTGATTTAAATGATCGATGTAAAGTAAGTTGTATTCTTTTTTTTCTTCACCTAAATTGCTTAATTTTTTTTCTAAATTCTGATATTCTTCATTGTGTTTAGTATGTTCAATAAGTGCTTTGTTATTCGGATTGAAATTTAATGGAACTGGATTAAATTGAAAAAAAACAAATACCATTACTCCTGTAAGAAGTATGAAAAATTGCATCGGAACTTTTAAAAATCCATTTAAAATTAATCCCATCTGGCTCTCTTTATCTGTTTTTCCCGATAAATACCTGCCAACTTGAGTTTGGTCTGTTCCAAAATAAGAGAGCATTAAGAAAAACCCTCCAGTAATTCCAGTCCATACCGTGTATCTTGTTTCGGTATCCAAAGAGAAATCAAGTATATTCATTTTGTCATTTGCACCAGCAATATGCAACGCATTAGAAATAGTCATTTCATTTGGAAGCATATGCAGAATTAGATAGAAAGTGACAAACATTCCAACTAAAATTACAAACATTTGCTGTTTTTGAGTAACATTCACCGCTTTGGTTCCGCCAATAAAGGTGTAAAAAATAACCGAAATTCCAATTATTATATTTAATGCTGTAATATTCCAACCCAATAAAGTTGATAATATAATTGAAGGTGCATAAATTGTAATACCCGCAGCTAATCCTCTTTGAATTAAAAACAATATTGCAGCGAGTGATCGGGTTTTAACATCAAAGCGTTGCTCTAAATATTGATAGGCGGTAAAAATTTTGTATTTATGATAAATTGGAATGAAAACAATACAAATCACAATCATTGCAATAGGTAATCCAAAATAGAATTGAATAAAACCCATTCCGTCATGGTAAGCTTGACCTGGTGTAGAAAGAAAGGTAATTGCCGATGCTTGGGTTGCCATTACAGATAAACCAACCAACCACCATGGCGTTTCTTTATTTGCTAGGATATATTCCTCTACATTTTTACTCCCACGAGTTTTATAAACACCATAAAATATGATGAATAATAGAGTTGCAGATAATATGATCCAATCGATTTGCTGCATGAGTTAGGAGAAAATTTGCATTAAAACATAAAACAATACTATAAATAAGGCATTTGTTACTAAAAGCCAAGAATAATTAATTTTCCAACGATTTTGTTTGTTCATAATAATTGAAATATACAGCTAGCATTATTGGTTTATTAATTTCTACTTACATTTTACAAAGAATAAAAGCATTGTAAATCTACAAATTATTCAGAAAATTTTCTGTTAAATAACGGTATACTTTTTCTGTAGGTAAGCCTACCACATTGGTGTAGGATCCTTCTATTTTTGAAATTCCGATTAGTCCAATCCAATCTTGAATACCATAGGCGCCAGCTTTATCAAACGGCTTGTAGTATTTTAAATAATAATGTATGGAATCCTCGCTTAATTCTCTAAAGGTTACTTTGGTAGTGTCAAATAGGGTCTCGATTTTATATTTAGTTTTAAAACAAACCGATGTAATTACTTCATGTGTAGTGTTTGATAACGATTTTAATATCGCAACAGCATCATCATAATCTTTAGGTTTTCCTAGCGCTTTGTTTTCTAGCCAAACTAAGGTGTCGCTTGTAATTAGTATATCATTTTCTGCTAATTCTCCATCAAAAGCATTAGCTTTTAATTCGGCTAAATAATTGGTAATTTCTTCAGCTATAAGATTTTCAGGATAAACTTCTTCTATTTCTTTTAATCGAATTTCAAAGTCAAATTGATTTTCAATATCAAAATCTTTAAAAAATTGCTGACGTCTAGGAGAGCCAGAAGCTAAAATTATTTTATAAGGCTTAGCCATGATGTTTAATGTTGTATGTTATTACCCAGATTGATCCCACTCCGAAAAAAATTATCCATTTTAACAACTTACTGCAATAGGTATAGTCTTCTTTATCTTTAGCATTCCATATTTGGATTAATCCAACAAGCATAGGTGCTATCACAAAAACTAATATATAGGCCATTCCAATAAATAAATTATTTTCAAACAGATAATTATAGGAATAATAGAATAAATAAAGTAGTGGCACTAGTAATAATAAAAAAGCAATTTTATTTGATTTTTTAATTCCGATGACTACCGGTAAAGTTTTAATTTCCTGAATTTTATGTTCTTTGAAATTAATTATATTTTTAATTATTTCGCGAACTAAATATATCATGAATACGAACTTCGCATAATCCATTAAAATTGAAAATGCCACACTCATTTGTTGTTGGTTAATTTCAAATGTATTTGGAAAAATGTCAAATATTCCAATAATAATTATGCTAAATGCTAAAATAGATGCAATTAAAATATTTCCAAGAAAGGCAATATTTTTAATACTACTTGCGTAAAAATAGAGAAGGGTAGCAACAAGTACAAATAGTATTGCAAAATTAGAATGCGCAACCGAATTGGCTAATATAAAACCGCATCCAACACCTGTAATTGTTAGTCCTGCATAAAGATTGTATGCAGCCGATTCTGAAATATAAGTTCCAATTAATGCTTTATCGTTATTAATTTGTTTGTATTCTTGATCAAAAATAGCATTAATCACATACCCACCTGAAGCAATCAAAACCGTCGACAATATTAACAAAGTATATTGCCAATAAAATAAAGAAAGCGGAATTTGAATTTGTTCTAAATATCCAAATCGAATAATCAATTGCATTAAAGCTATTAACAATAAATTTTTAAATCGAATTAATTGAAGGAATTTCATTTGTAATTATAATAAACTAAAAATTAATCATGTTTTCCATTATAATATAAATGCCATTTACCTTGAACTTTCATCACTTGTTCAATTACATCTCGAACCGCTCCTTTGCCTCCGTTTTTATGAGAAATATAAGTTGAAATAGCTTTTATTTCTGGACTTGAATCTTGTGGGCAAGTTGGTAAACCAACCAATTGCATGACATGATAATCGGGAATGTCATCTCCCATGTACAAAACGTTTTCCGGTTTAATTTGATACAATTCAATGTATTCTTTGAAAGTTTCCACTTTATCGGGACTACCAAGATGAATGTCATGAATACCTAAATTTCGTAAACGGATTCGAACTCCTTCATTTTTACCACCCGAAATAATGCAAACATTATAGCCACATTCTAAAGCAGCTTTCATTGCAAATCCATCTCTAATATTCATGATTCGAAGCATTTCACCATTTTCGGTAACATGTACTGAACTATCTGTTAATACTCCATCTACATCAAAAATGAAGGTTGTAATTTGATTCATTATTTCTTTATAGCTTGCCATTATCAATTATTGATTTTGTTAGTATTTTGTATATTTCTTTATGATTTGGGTTTGATAAAAAATCTAAATGTTTTTTTATTGTTGTGGTGTCATTTCTTTTTGCAGGCCCAGTTTGTGCATCTTTTGGCGAAAGTGTATTGATCTTATTCGCTGTTTCAAAAATTAATGGTTTTAATATTTCAAATGAAACTCCTTGCTTAATACAAATCTCTTTCCCAATTTGAAACAAATGATTAGCAAAGTTATTTACAAAAACTGCTGCAATATGTAATGATTTTCTTTGATTTGAATCAATTTCATATACATTGTTTGATATAGCTGATGCAACTTGATGAAGTAACTTCAAATCAGAATTTGTTTCCGCCTCGATACATAAAGGAACTTCCTTGAAATTTATTTCTTTGGTTTTCGATAATGTTTGCAGCGGATAAAAAACTCCTTTTCGATTCGCATCACTTAAGCTTTCCATGGAAACACTTCCAGAAGTATGAACCACTAATTTATTTTGAAATGGAATTTGTTCAGAAACATTAACAATTGCATCATCTGATACTGCTATAATAATCAGATCAACAGGTTCTAATTGATTGTAATCCTGAATTATGGATACCGATTTTGATAGGGTAGAAATGGCGTTTTGTTTTCTAGAAAAAACTTGAACTAGTTGAATGTTATCAGCTTTTTCAAAAGCAGAAACCAATTGTTGGGCTACATTTCCAGAACCAAGTATGCATATCGATATCATTTTGTAAAATTATTCATTTTTTTTTGAATTTGCATTAAATTCATTTATTGAAATAAACACCTCTTAAAAATCACTTAAAACCTATTAAATACAATTATTAATCCACAATTTTAATTTACTTTTGCAATTCTAAATTAAATGGTTTTATAAATTCTTTCATAATGAATAAAAAGTATTTTTCTTTCCTTTTTTCTACAAGATTAATGGCAATTTTGTTTTTAGGCTTTGCACTTGCAATGGGAATTGGAACCTTTATTGAGAGTTATTACAATACAGATACTGCTAGAATATGGATTTATAATGCCTGGTGGTTTGAATTAATAATGGTATTTTTTATGATAAATTTTGCAGGAAATATAAAAAGATACCAACTGTATAAAAAAGAAAAATGGGCAACATTATTATTACACTTATCTTTTGTATTAATCATTTTTGGAGCATTTATTACGCGTTACATTAGTTATGAAGGAATGATGCCCATTCGCGAAGGTGCAACAGCAAATCAGATATATTCAAGCAATAACTATCTTACAGTTTTTGTAGATGGTGAATATCATGGGGAATTAAAAAGACGTGTGTTTGAACAGCCGTTATTATTGTCTCCAGCTGTTTACCCTCCATTTGCAAGTAACTATTTTGCTATAAGCGATAAGTTTGATTCTACGCCATTTCAAATTTCTTTCAAAGATTTTATTATGGATGCCAAAGATACCATTAAAGCTTCAGCAAATGGAAAGTTGTTCTTTAAAATGGTAGAATCCGGGGGAGGTTCTCGACACGACCACTACCTAGAAGAAGGTACTGTAAGCAATATTCACAATGTGCTTTTCGCTTTAAATAAACCAACTAAAGGAGCAATTAATATTACTGTAGAGGGATCAAATACTACCATTGAAGCTCCATTTGATGGTCAGTATATGCGTATGGCTGATAAGCTTAAGGGTACAGTTATTAAAGATGTCATTCAGCCATTAATGTTTCGTTCACTTTATAATGTTGGTGGCGCTCAATTTGTGTTTCCAGAACAACCTATTAATGGAGTAAAAGATATTGTGTCAGGTAACGATTATAAGAAAAAAAATTCTACAGATGCATTAATTGTAAAAGTTCAATCAGAAGGAAAATCTGTAGATATTGTATTAAAAGGATCAAAAGGAACTGCAGGAGAACCTCAAGTTGTAAAATTAGGTAAATTAGAATACACATTATTTTTTGGTAGTAAAATATTTACTTTACCATTCAGTATAACTTTGAATGATTTTATTGCCCAAAAATATCCGGGTACCGAAAAAAGTTATTCTTCCTACGAAAGTAAAGTTACAGTAACTGAAAACAATATGAAATTTAATGCCGATATTTATATGAATCATATCTTAGATTATGGTGGGTATCGCTTTTTTCAATCGTCATTTGATCCAGATGAAAAAGGAACTATACTTTCTGTTAATCATGATTATTGGGGCACGATGATTACATATATCGGATATTTCTTATTGTTTTTTGCTATGATGGCAATATTATTTGTGAAAAATACACGATTTGCAGATATTAAAAGAAAATTAGAAGAGGTGAAAAACAAAAAATCCAAATTGCTTTCTATTTTACTCTTGTTATTTTGTTTTTCCGGTTTCTCCCAACATCAAAATAACCATGTTAAATTCAATTATCTTGATTCAATTTTAGCCTATAAAGTTCCAGAGGCACATGCTGAAAAATTTGGACGCCTCGTGATACAAGATGACGGCGGTAGAATGAAGCCTATTAACACGTTTTCATCAGAATTACTCCGAAAAGTTAGCAAACGTGAAACTTATGAAGGTTTAAATTCCGATCAGGTGTTTATTTCGATGTCTCAATTTCCAGCTGCATGGTTTGAATTACCATTAATATACATTAAGAAAGGTAATGATAGCATTCGAAAAATAATTGGCGTTAACCCCGAAGATAAGTACGTTACTTTTAAGTCGCTTTTTGATAAAATGGGAAATTATAAATTGAGCCCATATCTTGATGATGCCTATAAAACCAACACGCCAAACCAGTTTCAAAAAGATTTTATTGAAGTTGATAAGAAAGTAAATCTATTAAATTCGGCATTAAGTGGGAATATTTTAAAAATCTTTCCTATTCCAAATGATAAAAACAACAAGTGGCTTTCCTTTTTAGAAATAGACCATCCGATGGGTAATGATTTAGATTCAATAAAAAATGCTTTACCATACTATTTTGATGCTTTAGCAAAAGCAGCAAAAACCAATGATTATACTTTAGCAAATACTATGTTGCTTGGTATGGAAAATTATCAGAAAAAATATGGTAAAGCGGTTCGTCCATCAGAGGATCAAATATCTTCGGAGATTTTATTGAATAAATATGATGTATTCAAAAACTTATTTTGGATGTACATGCTTGCCGGAAGTTTGATGCTTATTATGGTAATCATTAATATCTTCTTTAATAACAAACTTATCCGAATTACAGTTAATACATTTCATGTTATTGTTGGGTTGTTATTCGCTTTCCATACACTAGGTTTAATTGCTCGTTGGTATGTTTCAGGACATGCACCCTGGAGTAATGCATACGAAAGTATGATATATGTTGCTTGGGCAACCATGTTTTTTACCTTAGCATTTGACAGAAAATCTAAATTAACGGTTGCATCGGGAACTTTTGTAGCTTCTATGATATTAATGGTGGCACATTTAAATTGGTTGGATCCTTCAATTGCCAATTTACAGCCGGTATTGAATTCCTATTGGTTGATGATTCACGTAGCCGTTATTGTGGCTAGTTACGGTCCGTTTACATTAGGAATGGTTTTAGGCTTAGTAGCCTTGTTGTTGATCTTGTTCACCAACGAAAGCAACAAAGAAAAAATGACTTTGCACATTAAAGAAATTACCTACATCAATGAAATGGCATTAACTATTGGATTGGTAATGCTTACCATCGGAAATTTTTTAGGGGGTCAATGGGCTAATGAAAGTTGGGGAAGGTATTGGGGTTGGGACCCAAAAGAAACTTGGGCGCTTATTAGTATTATGGTTTATGCATTTGTAATTCATGCGCGTTTTGTTCCTGCTTTTAGAGGTTTATTTTCATTTAATTTTATGAGTGTTTTGGCTTTTGCATCTATTTTAATGACTTATTTTGGTGTAAATTTCCATTTAACAGGAATGCATTCTTATGCATCAGGAGAAAAACAGAATGTGATTATTTACCTATATATTTTCATTACCTATATGGTTTTTTCTACTTTGGTTTATTTGAAATATCGAAAAATTTTAAAAAAATAACTATGAAAAAGATTTTAATAATTATGGGATTTTGCATGCTATATAGCTGTAAAAATCAAGCACAAGATTCAATAGAACCTCAACCTTTAAACACAACTCCAATGACAAAAGAAACAATCTATTTGTATAAAGTAAATGATTTATCTGGAAATGAATTTGATTTTGCTTCGCTTAAAGGAAAGAAAATTCTAATTGTAAATACCGCTTCTAAATGTGGATTGACGCCACAATACAAAGACTTGGAAGCTATTTATGAAAAATATAAATCGAATAATTTTGTGATTGTTGGTTTTCCTGCAAATAA
>JBILNU010000119.1:0-4780 GCA_044374815.1 Flavobacterium sp. | reverse complement strand
CATTTAATTAACTACAACCTAAAAAAAAGAGGAACGATCCAAAAATCGGACTATTATCAATCAAAAAGCATCGTTTTTAGTTATTTTTTGAATCAGAAAAAACAATTCTAACAGGAAGTTAACAATTCTTTAGATTATTTTTTAAATAATAACCATAAGAATTTGTAGTTTTGTATTTGTTAAAAAAATATCACTATGAGAAAAGCACTTTATTTAATTTTATTTGCAGGGTTAACTTTAACTTCTTGCGGAACTAAAAAGAAAATAGCCGAATTAGAGAAACAAAACAAAGAGTGTCAAGATTTATTGAACTCAACTACCGTAAAACTTAATTTGTGTCTTACTGAAAAAGAGTCTTTAAATCAGCAAAATGAATACTTAAAGAAAAACAACTCCGAGTTGCTTAATAATGTGGGTAACATGACTACATTAAGCAAACAAGGTGCTCAAAATATTGAGAAAGCATTAGAAGCAATTAAGGAAAAAGACCTTAAAATTTCTAGAATGCAAGATGCTTTAACTAGAAAAGATAGTGTAACACTTGCATTAGTAACTAGTTTAAAAGGTTCGGTTGGAATTTCTGATCCAGACATTAACGTAAATGTAGAAAAAGGAGTAGTATTTATATCTATTGCAGATAAATTATTGTTCAAAAGCGGAAGTTATGTAGTGAGCGATAAAGCTAAAGATGTATTAGCGAAAGTTGCAAAAGTAATTAACGACAAACCAACTTTTGAGTGCATGGTTGAAGGACATACCGATAATGTTCCGTTTACAGGAAATTCTGTTTTAACAGACAACTGGGATTTAAGTGTGAAACGTTCTACTGCTATTGTGAGAGTATTGACAAAAGATTTGGGTGTTAAACCATCTCAGTTAATTGCTGCAGGTCGTGGAGAATACATTCCGTTAGTGGAAAATAAAACTGCTGAAAACCGTGCAACAAACAGAAGAACTCGAATTGTAATTTTACCTAAAATTGATGAGTTCTACGAAATGATTGAAAAAGAAATGAAAAAACAATAACATTGTAATTCAAATAAAAAAACCTTGATTTCTCAAGGTTTTTTTTTATGCTATAAAATATCTAAATCGCCTTTTCCTTCCCGGATCACTTCTGGTTCATTGCCAGATAAATCAATTATGGTTGACGGTACATTATCGCCATAACCGCCATCGATTACCAATTCGATTTGGTTCTCCCATTTTTCAAAAATTAATTCGGGGTCGGTAGAATATTCCAAAACCTCATCTTCATCATGAATGGAAGTAGATATTATTGGATTTCCTAATTCTTTGACAATTGCACGAATAATGTTATTGTCGGGAACCCGAATTCCAACGGTTTTCTTGTTTTTAAAAACTTTAGGAAGGTTATTATTCCCCGGAAGAATAAAAGTATACGGCCCCGGCAAAGCTCTTTTAAGTAACTTAAAAGTTGCGGTGTCTATTTGTTTCACATAATCGGAAATATGACTCAAATCGAAACAAATAAACGAGAGATTGGCTTTTTCTAATTTGATTCCTTTTATTTTGGCCACTTTCTCTAAAGCCCTAGCATTCGTAATATCGCAACCCAATCCATAAACGGTATCGGTAGGATAAATTATCAACCCACCATTTTTCAATACCTCAACCACTTTTTTAATCGCAACTTCATTAGGATTGTCTTCGTATATTTTTAACAATTGAGTCATAACTTGAAAGTTTAAGTTTGGAAGTTAGAAGCGTGAAGAATTATCCAATAATATCCAATTTCGCAAATCGCAACAATAACTTCTTGATACCTCCCACCTCAAATCGGATTTCTGCTTTTTTGTCGGCGCCCACTCCTTCTAGGTTGATGATTTCTCCTTTTCCAAAGCGTTCGTGCATTACGATGTTTCCAACCACCAGTTTATTATCAAAAAGATTTGAATTGGAACTTGCGCTTTCTTTTCCAATTGGTTTTAATTTCCGAATTGCAGAAGCATGCGTTGGCTCATCGCCATATTTTTTGGGTGGTTTTCCAGCAACCGGTTTTGCCAAGCGCAATTTGGATTTATCAATGTCACCAAAAATATCAATGTCCATCATTGGCTTGTAGCGATACCCTCCCGGATCGGCAGGATTTATATATTCTAAATACTCGTCTTTAATTTCTTCAATGAATCGAGATGGCTCGCTATCGGTAAGTTTTCCCCAGCGGTAACGCGACTGCGCATAGGTTAAATACGCTTGATGTTCGGCTCGAGTTAGTGCTACATAAAACAATCTACGCTCTTCTTCCAACTCGCTTCGGGTATTTAAACTCATGGCACTAGGAAATAAATCTTCCTCCATTCCCACTATAAAAACATAGGGAAATTCCAGTCCTTTTGCTAAGTGAATGGTCATTAAAGCCACACGATCATCATCTCCGGTATCGTTATCAAGATCGGTTGCTAAGGCTACATCTTCCAAAAATTCGGATAATGCACCTCGGGCACCATCTATTTCTTTTTGTCCTTCAATAAAATCTTTAATACCACCTAATAATACCTCAATATTTTCAATTCGGGCAATACCTTCTGGGGTTCCGTCTTTTTTTAACTCCTGAATAAATCCGGTTTTCTTAGTTACATGATCGGTTAAAAACAGGGCATCTTGCGTTTCATTAATCACTTGGAAACTCTTAATCATGGTTACAAAATCTTGTAACTTGGCTTTCGTTCCCGAGTTTAATTTCAAATCAATTTTATCAATATGTTCCATTACTTCAAAAATGGAACGCTTGTAATGATTGGCAGCAACGGTTAGTTTTTCTACGGTAGTATCTCCAATTCCTCGAGCCGGATAATTAATCACTCGAACGAGTGCTTCCTCATCCTTTGGATTTATAACCAAACGTAAATAACAAAGAATGTCTTTTACTTCTTTTCTTTGGTAAAAAGACAACCCACCATAGATTCGATACGGAATATCGCGCTTGCGCAAAGCATCTTCCATAGCACGAGATTGTGCATTGGTGCGGTACAAAATAGCAAATTGTCCATTATGTAATTGGTTCCGTATTTTTTGTTCAAAGATTTCTCCTGCAACAAAACGACCTTCTTCCCCATCGGTTACACTGCGGTGGACTTTTATTTTGGGACCATTGTCATTGGCCGTCCAAACCACTTTGTCTAGCTTGACTTTGTTTTTATCAATAATCGAATTGGCAGCTTCCACAATATTCTTGGTAGAACGGTAGTTTTGCTCCAATCGATACATTTTTACATTATCGTAATCTTTTTGGAAATTCAAAATATTATTGATATTCGCACCACGAAAAGCATAGATACTTTGCGCATCGTCTCCCACAACGCATATGTTTTGAAAACGATCTGATAAAGCTCTTACAATCAAATACTGCGAGTGGTTGGTATCTTGGTACTCATCCACCATAATGTATCGAAAACGATCTTGGTATTTAGCCAAAACATCAGGAAATCGATTCAGCAATTCGTTGGTTTTTAGTAATAAATCATCAAAATCCATTGCCCCCGATTTAAAACAACGGTCTACATAATTGGCATAAATTTCTCCCAATCGCGGCTTTTTCGACATGGCATCTTGCTCCTGCAACTCCGGATTGTTCATATAGGCTTTAACCGTAATTAGGGAATTTTTATAAGAGGAAATCCGACCTAAAACCTGTTTGGGTTTGTATACTTCTTTATCCAATTGCATTTCTTTGATAATTCCAGAAATACAACGCACCGAATCTTGGGTGTCATAAATAGTAAAATTGGAAGGAAAGCCTAATTTATCGGCTTCACTTCTCAGAATTCGTGCAAAAACCGAGTGGAATGTTCCCATCCATAAGTTCTTGGCATCATTGGTCCCCACAATATCTGCAATACGCTTTTTCATTTCGCGTGCCGCTTTGTTGGTAAAAGTTAATGCCAAAATATTAAACGCATCCACACCCAAACTCATCAAATAAGCAATACGCATGGTAAGTACCCGCGTTTTCCCTGATCCCGCACCGGCAATAATAATCATCGGACCGTCTTTTTGCAAAACCGGTTCTTGCTGTGCCTGATTAAGCTGATTAATATATTTTTGCATTCTTACTTTTTTGAATCTTCAAATTTAAGCTTACTCAACCTGAATTACAATTTATTTTTAAGGTTAATTCTTTATATTTGTCAACAATTAATATACAAATTAAAAATGAATACTGATAAAATTATTGAATTGGCTTTTTATACACTTCCTGCATTAATAACTGGAGCTGTAGCTTATTATTTCTTTCAAATGCATACTAAAAATGAAGATAATAAAAGACGATTTGCGCTTCAAAGAGAAAATCAAAAGCAAGCGTTACCAATAAAACTTCAGGCCTACGAGCGATTGGCTCTTTTATTAGAACGCATCAATGCAACAAAATTAGTATTGCGAATTGCGCCTCTTGGAGATGATAAATTAGATTATCAAAATTTACTTATTCATAATATCGAACAAGAATTTGATCACAATCTAACCCAACAAATTTATGTTTCAGATGAATGTTGGACGATGGTTCTCACTGCAAAAAATACCACTATTCAGAATATTAGAAAAGCAACCTTAGACGCAGCAAATACCAACTCCAAAGAATTGAGAGAGGCAATAATTACAAATTCAATTGAAGGTGAATCGGTAAATAATTTAGCATTGGGTTATTTAAAAACCGAAGTAAAAGAGTTTTTATAAAATTACTTTTCGTCTAATAATCGTTGCAACTGGATTTTTTCTACATCCGATAAATCAGATAGATAGGAAGAAAACAATTTGC
>JBILNU010000118.1:0-4837 GCA_044374815.1 Flavobacterium sp. | reverse complement strand
CAATATGCATTTCCCACCAAACACCAACAAACTTCATTGGTTTAATGAACGAAGTATCTTCAATTTTACATGGTTCATTTAAACTGAAAATCATTTTTGAACTCACAATATCTCGCGCATCATCACTTATCATAATGGTTCTCCATGGTGAAAAACATGGCGTTTGCAAATAGGCTTTATCTCCAATTGCGTTTGGCACTAAGTGCGAGGTAAATTGGTATTTTTCTGGAGCTACATCCAAATGCATCACTGGGTAATTTACAACGGCTGCTTCAAAAATATTTACATAAACTCCTTCTGCCGATTTCATCATCAAAGGCGACTGCACAATAAATTTTCCAGCAATAGATTTTAATCCAATTCCATTATTTCGGTCAATATTATCGGTGTTTATTTCTGATATTTTAGATTCTGTATACGGATATTCTTGACTATCAAAATCTCCTGGAATCCAAAATGTTTTATGATTTCCCGTTAAGTTAAACTGCGTTTTTTCGTCGGAAATAATAAAATAATTTAAGTTGGATTGTTTCGGGAATTCATATCGAAAGGCAACTCCTTCATCATACACTTTGAAAATGATATTTAATCTTCTATTTGTAACCGTTTGTGAAAGCGAAACTTTCAATTGATTGTAGTTGTTTTTCACATTGGATTGCTCACCTAAAACGGGATGCCATATTTCATTCACGCTTTTCTGTCCAATACTATCAATTTTAAAATTAGCATCTAAGCTGGTGGTTTCTTTTAATTTTATCCCCAAACTACTTTCTGAAACAATAGTCTTATTTTTATATTGAACAGAATAACTTGGCGTTCCTTCTTTTGTTAATTGGAAGCTAAGCATTATATTTTTAGAAGGCGATGCAATGTTCTGTGCATTAGAAATGGTGCAAAAAAACAATACTAATAAACTTAGTTTTTTCATAAATTTTGGTAATGATTAGGCATAATAAATTATAGATTATAAAAATACATTTATAATCTAAACCGCCAATAGTTAGATTGAAATAGTTGTTAACGAAAACTTTTCTTAATTCGGAAATTGGGAATTAATTATTGTTTATTTTCCGTCTACGTACTCTTGCAAGTATTGAAATCGAGGGGTAAGTTTGCCGTTTTCGGTGATTTTAGCACGTTGTAAAATACCGTCTTTATCTCCGTTAAAAAATGCAGGGATAACATGTTGCATAAACATTTCTCCAAAACCTTGACTAGCATCTTTTGGTAATTCGCAAGGCAAATTATCAACTGACATTACCAAAATTGAACCCGGATGTGTATAGGGAACCTCTTTGTTTTCGAATGGCAAATAACCAAAAAATGGATCGGCGATGGTTGATGCTTTAAGCGTACAAGCAATTGGTCCGGCAACATCACAAGATACATCTGCAACCACTTTTATTTTACTATCGGAAGCATTAAGCATTTCGTTTGTAAGAATATCGGGAGCGCCATTTCCATGAAAATGACCAGCTATAAACATGTCTGAAACTTTAGTAAATCGCTCAAAATTAGAAGTGTATTCTTGAGGATTTTGATAAAAATCTTTATTATTTAAAACCTTTCCATCCAATCTCTTGTTATAGTCCAATACATCAATTTGAGTGTAAACGGGAGAAGAGAAATTTTTGTTTAAAAAATCATCAACACCAACCTCTTTAATTTTCATTCCGTCCAGCATTTCTTTGATGCCCATTCCTACTTTACCAAAACCGGTTACAACAATTTTCAAGTTTGGAAGTGTTTGTCTTTTTAATCGTGCCAACAAATCGGCTTGACTTTTTAAGGTTTCTGCCTTCGGCAAATTAAATAAATCAAATTTGATTCCGAATCCTCTAAATCCATTGTAAGCCCCAACAATTCCGGCATATCGCCCAAAACCAATTAATCTGCGAAAATTAGCATCTACAATAGTTTCATGATCATAAAGTTCGATGTTCTTTTCTAAAATTGCCTGCAATAATTTTCTATTGTACGGTTGTTTTTTAATGGTGTGCGAAAAGAAAAAATATTTTTTATTCGGAATTAAGGCATCCACAGGAATTTCCTTCACTCCAAATAACACATCGCAATCATTCAAATCGGTGGTTACAGAAATCCCTAAATCAATGTATTCTTCATCGGTAAATATTCGAATATCAGAAGATTCTACTTTTACAGCTGCCTCGGGATAGTGCTCTTCTAAACGAACAATTTCTTGTGGGGTAAAAACAACTCTTCTATCGGGTGGTGATTTTCTTTCTTTTACGATTCCAAATTTCATTTGTAGAATATTCTAATTTGATTTGCAAAAATACCATTAACGAAATCGTTTACAAAACAAATCTTCTAAAAATTATTTTTAATAAAAAACACTCTAATTATTGAAAAACAAAGATTTAGAAATCTCATTTTTCCGACTGTGAAAAACATGTTGATAGCTTTCTTAAATTCTGCTTTGGCAAGAAATAGTATTATTTATATTTGCTTTTTTATCCCCAAATAAAATGAAATTTAAATACCTACTATACATTATTCTGGCAGCTGGATTGAGCTTTCTATCCGTATTTGCCTATAAAGAAAAAAAGGATAGCCTTTGCGAAACTAAAACCAATTCAAACGGAATTCCGATTATGCAACCCTTGCAAGAAAAAATGCCGGAACTTTCTACTGGCTATTGCAATGACAAAAAAATTAGAATTGATAATTTCTTTCATAAAGTATGGAATAAGGAAGATAATGTTAGTTTTTTGGTAGCTCAAAATGGCAAAATTTTATACGAAAACTACAATGGTTTTGCCAACCGATATAAAAAAGATTCCATTACCAAAGACACTCCTTTACATATTGCTTCGGTGAGTAAAGTAATTACAGCGTCTGCAATATTAATGCTTGTAGATGCCGGAAAAATTAAGTTAGAACAAAAGGTAACCGAGTTTCTTCCTAATTTTCCTTATCCAGATGTTACAGTGCTTACTCTACTTAATCATAGAAGTGGCATGAGAAATTATGCTTATTTTACTTATGAAGATGGCAACTGGGATCGAAAAAAAGAGCTGACCAATGCCGATATTATCTCGGTAATGAATGACCGACAGATTGATTTAGAATCAAAAACAGACACCCGATTTGCGTATTGTAATACAAATTATGCCATGTTGGCATTAATTATTGAAAAAGTAACCGGACTTAAATACCCGGATGCCATGCAAGAAATGATCTTCAAACCATTGGGAATGAACAATACCTTTGTATACGAAACTTCAAAACATTATGGTAAAGTTTCACTTTCATATAAAGGCAACATGGATTTGGCTGTGGAATATTTGGATGGCGTGTATGGAGATAAAAACATTTATTCAACTCCAAGAGATTTACTAAAATTTGATATAGCAAAATATTCGTCTAGCTATTTAAATCCAGAGTTAATTAAGAAAGTATACCAAGGATACAGCAATGAGAGAAAGGGTCAGCGCAATTATGGCTTGGGAATTCGCATGATGGAATTTGAAAAAGGCGAACGCTTTTATTACCATAACGGCTGGTGGCATGGGAACACTTCTTGTTATATTAATTTAAAAAAAGAAAAGGTAACCATGTTTGTTATTTCTAACAAATACACTAAAAAAACCTATCAAACCAAAAAATTAGCACCCCTTTTTGGAGATTATCCTTTTAAAACAATTGAGGAGCAAGAGGAATAGCTTGTATTTCATTTTGAGTTTCTTCTACTATTTTGCAAGGCACTTATATTGTTAGTATATTTGCAGGCATGGTTTTTGCAAAGCCATGAATACCATTTGGGGTCGACTGGTTTTGACAGCGAGTGGAATTGAACAGTAAGCACGTCGAGCTTTGTTTTTTCAGCTCGTTAATCCGAAATTACACCAATTTAAACGGCGAAGGAAACTACGCTCTTGCTGCATAATCTGAATCATAGTAAGATTAGCCACGCTCCTACAAGGTAGGAAAGCAGGATTCTCCTCGAAAGCTTTGGTTTGTGGCGGTCGACCAAGGGGAATCGTAAATACGAACCTAAGAACAGTGAAGCTTTGGTGCTGTTACGAAAATTAAAGAAGATAAGTATTTTGTGGCTGTTTCTGGCCAAGCAGAATAACGAAAATTCAATCAGAAAATAAGCGTGTAGAAAGCTCTTTGATTGCTTGTTTGGACCCGAGTTCGATTCTCGGCGACTCCACTTTTTAAAATCGTAATTATTTTATTTAAAAATAGTTACGATTTTTTCATTAACTTTAGTTATGTTTTCTAAACAATGATGGTGTCACTCCTTTTTTATTTAAAAAAACCCTGTTGAAATAACTCAATGTTTCAAAACCACACTCAAATGATATTTGATTAATTGATTTTTCTGTTTGAACTAATAACCTACAAGCCTCATTAATCCTAAGTTCATTAAGATAATCTGAATAGGTTTTTCCAGTAGCTTTTTTAAAAAACTTACAAAAGTTACTCTCCGTTAGAAAAATTAGGTCTGCAACTTCTTTAAGTGATATTTTAGTGTAAAAATTGTTTTGAATGTAAAGACAAACTTTATTAATTCGCATTTCATTTTTCTTTGAAACTACATTATGAAAGGAATTTGAAGCAATAAGAGTGGGTTGCTTTTTTGACAAATCATCTAAAACAGAAATTAACTTTAAAATTTTATCTACGCCATTTGTTTCTGTTAATGCAATAATTTTAGAAACCAATTCTTCATCAGGCTCAAATCGAATTCCTCTCACTGAAGTATCTAGCATATTCTTAATCAATAGACTTTCATTAAGCCCTAAAAAAGGAGCAATAAATTCCTTTGAAAACTGAATAACTACCGCATCCGATTTTATGTCATCAT
>JBILNU010000026.1:0-17239 GCA_044374815.1 Flavobacterium sp. | reverse complement strand
AACCATGTCTGCTTGATCCTCCATTGAATGAACATATCCAAGGCACTCGGTTTGGCCATGGCCAAATAAATCTATAGTAATAATGCGGTATTTTTTAGATAGTTCAGGAATCAATTCATCCCACATGGTTTGGTTTTCTAAAAACCCATGTAGCAAAACAACAGCCGTGCCTTTACCTTGGTCGGTGTAGGAAATTTTGGTGTTTTTGTAATGCAACATTTTCATAGTTGCAAAAATAGATTTTTTTAAATTCGAATTAATGCAACTTTGCAAATAAAAAAACGGCTAATTTTAGTGAGCCGTTTATTGTAATCTAGCGTTTTTACTTCTTAAGAATTCATTAAACTCTCAATTTCATCAACCTCAATTGGAATATTACGCATTAAGTTGAAAGCTTCCCCTTTTTCTTGAATTACCATATCGTCTTCAATACGGATCCCAAAACCTTCTGCAGGAATGTAAATTCCTGGCTCTACAGTGAAGACCATATTGGCTTGCATTGGCTCGTGTAATAATCCATAATCATGGGTATCTAACCCCATATGATGCGAAGTTCCGTGCATGAAATATTTTTTATAAGCTGGCCAATCTGGATTCTCATTCTGCACATCGGCTTTATCAATTAATCCCAAACCTAAAAGTTCGGAAGTCATGATTTTGCCTACTTCTAAATGATATTGTTTCCACAAAGTTCCTGGCACCAACATCTTTGCAGCTTCATTTTTTACATTTAAAACTGCATTATAAACTTGTTTTTGTCTGTCTGTAAAACGTCCCGAAACCGGAATCACACGCGTCATATCGCTAGAATAATTAGCATATTCGGCACCCACATCCAATAATAACAAATCACCTGCTTTACATTGTTGGTTGTTTTCAATGTAGTGCAACACATTTGCATTGGCACCCGAAGCAATTATGGGAGTATATGCAAATCCTTTAGATCGATTTCTCAAAAATTCATGAGCAAATTCGGCTTCAATTTCATATTCCATTACATTTGGTTTCACAAAATTTAATATTCTGCGAAAGCCTTTTTCAGTAATATCACAAGCACGCTGGATTAAATCTAACTCCTCGCTTTCTTTTACAGATCGGATACGCTGCAAAATAGGATTCGATTTTTCAACCTTATGACCTGGATAGTTTTCTTTCCACCATTTTACAAAACGTGCTTCACGAGTTTCAGTCTCAATGGTAGCGCGATAATGCTCATTGGTGTTGATGTACATCGTATCAGCATAGGCCATAATTTCTTTTAAAGTTTTATGAAAATCCTGTAACCAAATTACAGTTTTCACACCCGAAACTTCAAAAGCCCTTTCCTTTGTTAATTTTTCACCTTCCCAAACAGCAATGTGCTCATTGGTTTCTTTTAAGAAAAGAATTTCCTTCAAATTTTCATAAGGTGCATCTGGGAAAAGCATCAAAATACTTTCTTCTTGATCAACACCTGATAAATAAAATAGGTCACGGTGCTGTGCAAAAGGCAAAGTGCTATCTGCAGAAACCGGATAAATATCATTGGAGTTAAAAACGGCAACGCTATTCGATTTCATTTGTGAAACAAATTTGGATCTGTTTTTAATAAACAGATTACGGTCAATTTGATGGTATTTCATTGAAATAATTTTTTTGTCATTCTAAATTATGTTCAAAAATAGAAAGAATATAGCGAATGAAGTGCAATAAGTAGTAAATTTTCAAATATAAAAATAGAGATCTATTTTTATATTTGATTTTGTTTAATAAAAATAGTTGATTTTTAGCATATTGTGAATAGATATTCAACAAGTGTTAAACCCATTTTAAACTCATTATAAATTATTGCGAAAAGGTTGTAGTATAATTGAATTTGCTGTATTTTTGTTTGATTTTTTAAATTAACAAATACAACTATGGCAAAATCTTCTTTTTTGAGTTCTTCTATTGCTAGAAAAGTTGCAATGGCACTTTCGGGACTCTTTTTGATTACCTTTTTAGCACTTCACTTTTTTATAAACCTAACCTCTGTATTTAGTGAAGAAGTATTTAATGCTTGTTCTCATTTTATGGGGTACAATCCGTTAATTCAATTCGTGATGCAGCCTATACTTGTAGCTGGGGTTGGTTTCCATTTTGTAATGGGAATTATATTAGAAGCACAAAATAATAAAGCAAGGCCAGTAGCTTATGCTAAATATAATGGAGCAGCAAATGCTTCATGGGCATCAAGAAATATGATAGTTTCTGGACTTGTTGTTTTAGCATTTTTAGGATTACACATGTATGATTTTTGGGTACACGAAATGGTATACAAATATGTGGAAGTAAACGCTATTGAAGAATCAAGATATTTTACTGAATTGGTAGCTAAATTTGAATCTCCAATTCGTACAGGATTATACAGCATCTCTTTTTTATTGCTTTCATTACACTTATGGCATGGATTCAGTTCTGCTTTTCAATCGGTAGGATTCAATAATAAATATTCTAAAGGAGTTCAAAAATTTGGTTATGCTTTTGCAATAATTATTCCTTTTGGATTTATTTTCATTGCTTTATTTCACCATTTTTTCAATAATTAATATTTCATACTAATGAAGTTAGATTCTAAAATACCAGAAGGACATATTTCTCAGAAATGGACTGATTATAAAGACCATTTAAAATTAGTTGCTCCAAATAATAGACCTAAGATTGATATTATTGTAGTTGGGACCGGATTAGCCGGAGCTTCCGCAGCAGCTTCTTTTGGAGAAATGGGTTACAATGTAAAAGCATTTTGTTTTCAAGATTCGCCACGTCGTGCACACTCAATTGCAGCTCAAGGGGGAATCAATGCAGCAAAAAATTATCAAAATGATGGAGATAGTATCTTCCGATTATTCTACGATACCATTAAAGGAGGTGACTATAGAGCACGTGAAGCAAACGTTCACCGTTTAGCCGAAGTTTCTGGAAACATCATCGACCAATGTGTTGCACAAGGGGTTCCGTTTGCAAGAGATTATGGTGGATTGTTAGATAATCGTTCGTTTGGTGGAACTCAAGTTCAAAGAACTTTTTATGCTGCTGGACAAACGGGACAACAATTATTACTAGGAGCTTATTCTGCTTTATCAAGACAAATTGGTTTGGGACGTGTAAAAATGTTTAACCGTCACGAAATGTTAGATTTAGTAAAAGTTGATGGTAAAGCACGCGGAATAATAGCTCGTAACTTGATTACTGGCGAATTAGAAAGACATTCAGCTCATGCTGTAATCATTGCTTCAGGTGGATATGGAAATGTGTATTTCCTTTCTACAAATGCTATGGGAAGTAATGTTTCTGCAGGCTGGAAAGTTCATAAACAAGGTGCTTTATTTGCTAATCCTTGTTTTGTTCAAATTCACCCAACCTGTATTCCGGTTCACGGAACAAATCAAGCAAAACTGACATTAATGTCGGAATCGTTACGTAATTCTGGTCGTATATGGGTACCAAAGAAAAAAGAAGATGCAGAAGCTATTCGTGCAGGTAAATTAAAACCAACTCAAATTGCAGAAGAAGATAGAGATTACTATTTAGAAAGAAAATACCCATCCTTCGGAAATTTAGCTCCAAGAGATATTTCTTCTAGAGCAGCTAAAGAAGTATGTGATGCAGGTCATGGGATAGAGTCTAATGATACCAACGAAGGTGTTTACTTAGATTTCTCCACAGAGATTCAAAATAAAGGAAAACAAGCGGCTTATGCTAAAGGGAATCACAATCCTTCTGCAGATGAGATTACCGCATTAGGGAAACAATGGCTTAAAGAAAAGTATGGTAACTTGTTTACTATGTATCAGAAAATCACCGATGAAAATCCGTATGAAACGCCAATGAAAATATATCCAGCCGTACATTACACCATGGGTGGTGTTTGGGTAGATTATAACTTACAATCTACAATTCCGGGTTGTTTCGTTGCTGGAGAAGCGAATTTCTCTGATCATGGAGCAAATCGTCTTGGAGCATCTGCTTTAATGCAAGGCTTGGCAGATGGATATTTTGTATTGCCTTATACAGTTTCTAATTATTTAGCAGATGAAATCCGAACTGGAAAAATTTCCACAGAAACACAAGAATTTATTGATGCAGAGAATAGAGTTAAAGAATCAATTGATAAGTTTTTAAATAATAAAGGTTCTAAATCAGTGGATCATTTTCACAAGCGTTTGGGATTAATTATGTGGAATAAAGTAGGAATGGGTAGAAATGAAGCAGGATTAAAAGAAGCAATTGCAGAAATTACTGCTCTTAAAGAAGAGTTCTACAAAGAAGTAAATGTTCCAGGAAGTGCTAATGAATTCAATCCTCAATTAGAAAAAGCGCTACGCGTTGCTGATTTTATTGATTTAGGACAATTAATGGCAATGGATGCATTACAAAGAAATGAATCTTGTGGAGGTCACTTCCGTGAAGAATATCAAGACTCTGAAGGAGAAACACTTCGTGACGATAAAAACTTCTCTTTTGTTGCAGCATGGGAATACAAAGGAGATGACATTAGCAAAGAAGAACTTCATAAAGAAGAATTGAAATACGAGTTTATCAAAATTGCAGCTAGAAATTACAAATAATAGAATTATGTCTTCAGCAAAAAACATCAATATTACCCTTAAAATTTGGCGTCAAAAAGACGCTAAAGCAAAAGGAAATTTAGAGACTTATAAATTAGATAATGTTTCTACAGCAAGTTCGTTTTTGGAAATGTTAGACCAATTAAACGAACAATTAATAAACGATAAAATAGAGCCTATTGCATTTGATCACGATTGTCGTGAAGGAATCTGCGGAATGTGTTCTTTATACATTAATGGTCGTGCGCACGGGCCAGATACCGGAATCACAACTTGTCAGTTACACATGAGAATGTTTAAAGATGGCGATACCATTTTTGTAGAGCCATGGAGAAGTAAAGCATTCCCTGTAATTAAAGACTTAGTGGTAGATAGAAGTGCCTTTGATAGAATTCAACAAGCAGGAGGTTTCGTATCGGTAAATACTTCAGGAAATACCATTGATGCGAATGCTACTCCAATTAAAAAAGAAGATGCCGATAAAGCTTTTGAAGCAGCAGCTTGTATTGGTTGTGGTGCTTGCGTGGCTACTTGTAAAAATGGTTCGGCTATGTTGTTTGTAGGTGCAAAAGTATCGCAATATGCTTTGTTACCTCAAGGTAAAGTTGAAGCTACTAATCGTGTTTTAAATATGGTGCGTCAAATGGATGAAGAAGGATTTGGAAACTGTACCAATACAGGCGCCTGTGAAATTGAATGTCCAAAAGGAATTTCTTTAGAAAATATTGCTCGCATGAATAGAGAATATTTAGCAGCAAGTATAAAATAAAATAATATGATAAAAAGAATTTTGTTTTCGGTATTAATTAGCGCATCGCTTTTTTCATGTACCACAAGTGGAACTTCTAATAGTGACACAACAGGAGGAGGAGGAGGATCTACCTCTACTGCCGCAATGGTAACTAGAGTTGATGGTGTAGTTTACGAAATGCCTCCGCAAGGAGGTGGTAACTCAGCCGATGCTACTGGCGGAATTTATGGCAATACCTATTTTTTATTAAATGGGTATAAAAATATAACTACAGGAAAAGTACTTGTTGGAAACACAATCTACACCATGAAACTTGCCATTCCAAAAAGTGATTTATCTGTTGGCCAACACAACTTTACAGGGACAATTGCTCCTGGAGGTTATTATGCTGATTTTGACATCACAGGTCCAGTTCCTGCTGAAACTGTTAATACAACAGCTGGGTATATAAATGTTACCAGCTATAATGCTACTACTAAACAAATGAAAGGGAATTTCAATTTTACTACAAACAACGGAGTAAATTTAAATGCAACTTCACATACATTAATTGGTTCATTCGATTATATTTTAAATTAATAAATCAATTACAATTTTAAAAAACGCATTCATTAAGTTGGATGCGTTTTTTTTATCTTTGAATTAAAATAGATTTATGAAAAAAGTATTTTCCATTCTTGTTTTAATAATTACCCTAAATTCTTTTAGTCAACAGCTTCATCAATGGGTTAACCCATTGATTGGTACCGGGGGTCACGGACATACTTATCCTGGTGCAACAGTTCCTTTTGGAATGGTACAGCTTTCACCCGATACCCGAATTGACGGAAGTTGGGATGGGTGTTCGGGCTATCATTATGACGATACTACAATTTATGGCTTTTCACACACCCATTTAAACGGAACGGGTTGCTCTGATTATGGAGACATTATGTTGATGCCAACAATGGGTAAAGGGAAAATTTTAAATTCCGCATCTTATTCTTCTTCATTTTCGCATCAAAATGAAAAAGCATCTGCTGGATATTATTCGGTTAAATTAGACAAACACAACATTGATGTTCGTTTAACGGCATCAACACGTGTAGGATTTCACGAATATACTTTTAATCAAGCAGGAGAAGCAACTATTGTT
The DNA here is from genome assembly GCA_044374815.1 of Flavobacterium sp. Classification (GTDB taxonomy): domain Bacteria; phylum Bacteroidota; class Bacteroidia; order Flavobacteriales; family Flavobacteriaceae; genus Flavobacterium. The sequence continues at coordinate 10,764 of JBILNU010000026.1, read as the reverse complement.
CTCGATTTGAATCACAGAGATAAATTATTGTATGGTGAAATTAGAGTCATTGATGCAAAAACTATTGAAATCTTAAGACGAAGTGAGGCTTGGGCCAAAGACCAATATGTATATGCGCGAATTGAATTTAGCGTTCCTATGAAAGTTTTTGGAAAAGGGAATCAAACTCAAAACAACAAACTATTTTCAGGGACAGAAGTAGCCGCTTATTTTTCTAAAATAGTAAAAAAAGGAGAAAAAATAGTGGTTAAAGTGGCTCTTTCACCAACTGGATTTGAAGGGGCAAAATTAAATAGTTCCGAAATAAAAGGTTGGGATTTTAATAAAGTAAAACAAGATGCTGAGCAATTATGGGACAAGGAATTATCGAAAATTGAATTAACTTCAGATAATAAAGATAAAAAAACCATTTTCTATACCGCACTCTATCACACCATGGTGCAACCTAATATTGCTCAAGATATAGATGGCAAGTACCGTGGCCGGGACAACCAAATTCACAAAGCGGAAGGATTTGATTATTATTCGGTTTTTTCGCTTTGGGATACCTTTCGTGCTGTGCATCCCCTGTATACTTTAATAGATAAAAAACGAACAGCCGATTTCATAAATACTTTTTTGAAACAATATGAGCAAGGAGGTAGATTGCCGGTTTGGGAATTGGCTTCCAATGAAACGGATTGTATGATAGGGTACCATTCGGTTTCGGTTATGGCAGATGCAATGGCAAAAGGAATTAAAGGTTTTGATTACGAAAAAGCATTTAAAGCAGCCAAACACAGCGCGATGTTAGATCATTTGGGATTGGATGCTTATAAAAAACAAGGTTTTATTTCAATGGATGACGAACACGAAAGCGTTTCTAAAACATTAGAATATGCTTACGATGATTGGTGTATTGCCCAAATGGCTGAAATATTAAATAAAAAAGAAGACTACAATTATTTCATGAAACGCTCCCAGAGTTGGAAGAATGTCTTCGATTGGAATACTCATTTTATGCGACCAAAGAAAAATGGTGGTTGGGATAAACCTTTTGATCCAAGAGAGATCAACAATAACTTTACCGAAGGCAATTCGTGGCAGTATTCGTTTTTTGTGCCGCAAGATATTCCTGGGATAATTGAAGCCTATGGCGGCGCCGCAAAATTTGAAGCCAAATTAGACGAAATGTTCAACAGCGAAAGTAAAACAACCGGCCGCGAACAAGCCGATGTTACGGGTTTAATTGGACAATATGCTCACGGAAACGAACCGAGTCACCATATGGCCTATTTGTATAATTATGTAGGTAAACCTGAAAAAACAACAGAAAAAGTACATTTTATTTTAGATAATTTCTACAAAAATACACCGGACGGATTAATAGGAAACGAAGACTGCGGACAAATGAGTGCGTGGTATGTGTTGAGTTCTATGGGAATTTATGCAGTTACGCCAGGATTGCCTTTTTGGTGTCTAACCAATCCCTATTTTAATGATATTAAAGTCAATTTTGAAGACAAATCAACAATAGAAATTTCCGAAAAAATGCCTCCTAGAACTATGGAAAATTTCGGAATAAATAGTAATTATAAAGACATAGCAGTTGGATTTTCTTATAATGAAATTATCCCGGTTCCAGCGATTCAAGCAGAAAGCAAATCCTTTAAAGACAAAATGAAAGTTGCCATTATTTCTCAAAATCCAAAAGACATTATTTATTACAGTATAAGCGACACAAATGATTATTTAGCAAAAAAACTACCTTCGGTTGTTTACACAGAACCATTTGAGATTACAGAAACTTCAACAATTTTGGCTTATGTAAATAATGATACAGTTCAAAGCAATACCATTGCTGCAACCTACTTCAAAAAACCAAACAATTACACGATTGATATCAAATCAAAATACAATCTGCAATACCATGCAGGGGGTCCAGAAGGGTTATTGGATGGTATAAAAGGAACAGAAAACTGGCGCAAAGGCGATTGGCAAGGGTATCAAAGTCAGGATTTTGAAGCAATAATCGATTTGCAATCAGAGAAATTGGTATCCGAATTTAACGCTCGTTTTTTACAAGATTCCCGCTCCTGGATTTTAATGCCAACCAAAGTAGACTATTATGCATCGAATGATAATGTCAATTTTACACTTGTTGGGACTATTTCCAATACTATCGATCCAAAGGAAACCGATAATAAAATTCACGATTTTCAAATAAAGGCAGGCACAAAAATTTCTGCAAAATACATTAAAGTGAAAGCGTATAATTTTGGTAAACTTCCAGAGTGGCATCAAGGTGCTGGAGGAGATGCCTTTATTTTTATCGATGAGATAACTATTAAATAAATGTATTTACTTGCTTAGATCAAAGGGCTGTTCTACATCCCAATTGGCGCGAACATCAATTTCTTTTGGGAAATAAATAACCTCTTCGCTTTGACGAAGTGCTAAGAAATTGCCCGGAGTCCATTCTTGGTCCTTATTGTCATCATATATTAGTCGCATAGTATATTTTCTTGGTTCCAATAAATCAAAATTTAGAACGGTATTTTTATCCGAAAATTCACTTGCAATTACTGTTTCTTTTTCGTCGAGTAATTGCACAATTACAGGAAATCGTTTTACATTTTCAAGAGTTATCTTAAGGTTTCCATAATCAGATAGATCATATGTAGAGAATTTATAGGATAACGAGTCATTTTGAACTTCGTAATAATTATGCAATGCACCTGGGAGTAATATTAAATTATATTTTTCTAATGGCTCTTTTGGAAATATAAATTTTAGTTTCTGATTAAAGGAATCATATTCGGTTGTAAATTTTACTTCTGAAGAATCTTTCTTAATCAATTTCATTTTGGTAACATCCCATTTGCTTATTGGACTATTGGAATTTATTGTAAAATCTTCTCTAAAATTTAGTGTTCCAGAAACAGCTGATGTAAAACTTAAACTATCTTTTTTCTGATCTTTAACTTTTAATTTATACGATTTAACATAATTGTTTTTAGAAATTGCAACCTTAATACTGTCTCCTTTTGGAGCTTTAAACCACAATTGTAACGAATCTTTTTTGGGTAATTTAGTTAAAATATAAGGTATATCTTCTGTACCTTTCTTAATTGAAATTTTCACACCTTTGCTATTTCCCTCATAACCCATCGTGTATCTTGCTGCCGAAGCTTGGGAGAAATTGATTGATTTAAACGCTAGTTCTTCTTTAAATAATTCTAACTCGTAAACCGTATCATTTGGGATGGTAATGAAATCTTTTTGGAAGCCTATTTTATCTGTTTTAGGATCAAATTTATTATTTGAATTGGCATCTTTTAAAGCAACAAGACGGTATTTTCCTTTTTTCAAATTTTCAAATTTTCCTATTTTTAAACTGTCCAAAGTATTGGTTACATACCTTGGAACTTTTTTGTAAATAATTGAATCGGTGTATTTGTCATTTACTTCATATAATAAAATAGACACAAAGCGATCTATTTTTCTTGCAATTGCGTCTTTAGTAGTTACACCCAATGTAAGTGAATCAATATAACTTCCGGTAGAAAAAACATATTTAAATTGTTGGTAGGGATTGTTTTCGTTGTTGTCCTGAATGCTATTACCAAAATTAAAACTGTAGGTTGTATTTGGCTGTAAAGTGTCTTTTATTTTTATGGACAAGCTTTTACTTGCAGTAGCTGGTAAAATTTCTGGTTGCGAATTCATAGGAGGTGAAACAATCAGTTGTTTGGAAACATCTTTCAACTTTACGAATTCATTAAAAGTTAATTTGATTTCTTTTCTATTAAAATTTATTGAACCATTTTTTGGCAAACTATTTGTAAGCACCGGAGCAATGGTGTCTTTTTTTCCACCCGTAATCATGCCTCTTTTAGCACAACCAATGGCAGTTATAGCTAGTAATAAAAGTAGATATTTACATTTTACGCTTTGCATTCTTTTTTTATTTATTCGCAAAATAACAATTATATTTAGAGGTAACGAAATCTTTTGATTTATAATTAACTAAAAATAATTATTGCGTCATGGCCATGCAAACAATACTCAATCTTGCCCCCGGAATTTTTAGTAATTCTCTGCAGCACGATTCCAAAGTAGACCCTGTGGTGATTACATCATCAATAAGTAAAAAATGTTTGTTATGAAGCGACTCATCCGCTGTTATACTAAAAATACTTTTTACCACTTCACTACGCCCCAAAATATTTTTATTTGTTTGCGTTTTAGAATAAATATTCCGAATTAAAATGGTGTCGTTATAGGCAATTTTAGTGCTTTCAGAAAGTGCTTTCCCAAAGGTTTCCACCTGATTGTAGCCGCGTTCTTTTAAACGTTTTTTATGCAAAGGCACCGGAATAATGTAATCCACATCTTGAAGTTCTCTTATGTTTTTTAATTCTTCGGCATACCAATAACCTATAGAAGTTCCAATATCTTGATGGCCTTTGTATTTTAACTTGTGAATCAGCTCTTGTACGATTCCTTTTTTATGGAAATATAAAAAGGCACCTGCAAACTCAATTGGAATTCGCCCATAAAACTTTGCCATGGCCTCATTATTTTCTATTTTAGAATGATTGGTAAGCGGAATTTCATGTCGGCAAACAGTACAAATTACATTTTCATTGGCCAACAAAAAAGAATTACATCCTGCGCAAGCATTCGGGAAAAATAGATTGAGTACCTTTTTGAACATAAGTCAAAATATTTGCTACTTAAATATAATAAAAATCCATTTAGGAAGATAATTTAAATGCACTTTTTATATTTTTGCACCACTATGGCAAAACAAGAAGATATATTTAAGAATGTAGTTTCGCACGCAAAAGAATACGGATATATTTTTCCGTCAAGCGAAATTTACGATGGTTTAAGTGCAGTTTACGATTATGCACAAAATGGAGTAGAGTTAAAGAAAAACATCCGCGAATATTGGTGGAAAGCAATGGTGCAAATGCACGAAAACATTGTAGGATTGGACGCTGCTATTTTAATGCATCCTACCACTTGGAAAGCTTCGGGCCACGTAGATGCTTTTAACGACCCGTTAATTGACAATAAAGATTCTAAAAAAAGATACCGTGCCGATGTTTTAATTGAGGATTATGCCGAAAAATTAAACCTGAAAGCCAAAAAAGAAATTGAGAAAGCTAAAGTGCGCTTTGGCGATGCTTTTAACGAACAAGAATTCATCACTACCAATCAGCGAGTGGTAGAATATCTAGCAAAAGAAAGAGAAATTCTGGAGAGAATGGGCCGTTCGTTAGGAAATGGTGATTTAGAAGATGTAAAAGCATTAATTGAAGAATTAGAAATTGCCGATCCAGATACAGGTTCAAGAAACTGGACCGAAGTGCGTCAGTTTAATCTGATGTTTGGAACTAAGCTTGGTGCCTCTGCCGATACTGCGATGGATTTATACCTACGCCCAGAAACAGCACAAGGGATTTTTGTAAATTTCTTGAACGTACAAAAATCGGGCCGTATGAAAATTCCATTCGGAATTGCACAAACCGGAAAGGCCTTCAGAAACGAAATCGTAGCCCGTCAATTTATTTTCCGTATGCGAGAATTTGAGCAAATGGAAATGCAATTCTTTGTGAAGCCAGGGGAAGAAATGAAATGGTACGACTACTGGAAAGAAACCCGATTGAAATGGCATTTATCTCTTGGCCTAGGAAAAGAAAATTACCGTTTTCACGATCATGAAAAATTAGCGCATTACGCCAATGCTGCTGCCGATATTGAGTTCAACTTCCCATTTGGATTTAAAGAATTGGAAGGAATTCACTCTAGAACCGATTTCGATTTAAAAGCACACGAACAATTTTCAGGCAGAAAATTACAATATTTTGACACCGAATTGAATCAAAATTATGTGCCGTATGTAGTAGAAACTTCGGTTGGATTAGATAGAATGTTTTTAGCGGTATTTGCAACTTCTTTAAAAGAAGAAACGCTAGAAGACGGATCGTTACGAACCGTATTGAGTTTGCCAGCTGTTTTAGCGCCAACCAAAGCGGCGATTTTACCATTGGTTAAAAAAGATGGATTGCCAGAAATTGCGCAACAAATAATAGCCGATTTAAAATGGGATTTCAATGTTGCTTATGATGAGAAAGATGCGGTTGGAAGAAGATACAGAAGACAAGATGCACTTGGGACTCCATTTTGTGTTACCGTAGATCACCAAACGATAGAAGACGAAACGGTAACGATTCGTCATAGAGATACGATGAAACAAGATCGCGTAAAAATATCCGATTTGAGAAGCATTATAGAAAACGAAGTTTCTATGAAAAATTGGTTGCAAAAAATGATTTAATTGAATCAACTATATCCAAAAAAAATCCACTAAGATATTAGTGGATTTTTTTTATTCGCTTAATGCATCCCAGCCTCTGGCTTTTAGAGGGATTTTAGTATTGGCACGAGTAATTAAGTGAATACCTTCGCTTTCTTGCGTCATGTGTCCGATTACCGTGAAGTTTGGATTTGCTTTAATTTTATCATAATCCTCCATTTTAATGGTAAAAAGTAATTCATAATCTTCACCACCATTTATAGCAACAGTAGTAGAATCTATATTAAATTCTTCACACACATTAATAAACTGTGGATCGACCGGAATTTTCTCTTCATATAAATTACAACCCACGCCGCTTTGTTTGCAAAGGTGAATGATCTCAGACGAAAGTCCATCCGAAATATCAATCATGGAAGTGGGTTTTAACTCTAATTTTTCTAATAAATCCTTTATATCGTGGCGTGCTTCGGGCTTTAATTGGCGTTCAATTAAATAAGTGTAAGCATCTAAATCGGGTTGGTTATTAGGATTTACTTGAAACACTTGTTTTTCTCTTTCAAGAACTTGCAATCCCATATATGCCGAACCAATATCGCCAGTTACAACAAGTAAATCGGTAGCTTTTGCTCCGTTTCTATAAACAATAGCCTCTTCATTGGCTTCGCCAATAGCCGTGATGGAAATAATCAATCCTTTTTGAGAAGAAGTCGTGTCGCCACCAATAACTTCTACATTATAAAACTTAGCCGCATGTGCAATTCCTTCAAATAGCTCTTCTAACGCTTCCAAAGGAAACCGATTTGAAACAGCAACCGAAACGGTTATTTGCGTCGCTTTGGCATTCATAGCGCATATATCCGATACATTTACCACCACGGCTTTGTAGCCCAAATGCTTTAATGGCATGTATGATAAATCAAAATGCACCCCTTCAATTAGTAAATCAGTGGAAACCACCATTTTCTTATCCTTGAAATCTAAAACGGCAGCATCATCGCCAATTCCTTTTACGGTGGAAGGCTGCTGAACGGTAAAATATTTGGTTAAATGATCAATCAAACCAAATTCTCCCAATTGGGATAGGGAAGTACGTTGCGGATTTTTTTCTTCTATCATCTATCTTTTCTAGTATCTAGTCGTTCAACTTCAAGACCGCCATAAATGCTTCTTGTGGAATTTCTACATTTCCAACTTGACGCATTCTCTTTTTCCCTTTTTTCTGTTTTTCCAAAAGTTTTCTTTTACGCGAAATATCCCCACCATAACATTTAGCGGTAACGTCTTTACGAAGCGCTTTTATGGTTTCACGCGCAATAATTTTAGCTCCAATAGCAGCTTGAATTGGAATGTCAAATTGCTGTCTCGGAATTAACTCGCGTAATTTTTCGGTCATTTTTTTACCAATATTGTACGCATTGTCTTCGTGAATCAATGCCGAAAGCGCATCAACGGTTTGTCCGTTTAATAACACATCCAGCTTCACTAGTTTAGAAGTACGCATTCCAATTGGCGAATAGTCAAACGAAGCATATCCTTTGGAAACCGTTTTCAATCGGTCGTAAAAATCAAATACAATTTCGGCCAAAGGCATATCAAAATTCAACTCCACTCTTTCGGTAGTTAAATACGTTTGGTTGGTAATTAGACCACGTTTTTCAATACACAAACTCATTACATTCCCCACAAAATCAGCCTTGGTAATGATGGTTGCTTTAATATAAGGTTCTTCCACACGGTCCAATCGCGAGGGCTCTGGCAAGTCGGAAGGGTTATTAATTACAAACGAAGTATCGGGATCTTTTTTGGTGTAAGCCAAATACGAAACGTTGGGAACCGTTGTAATCACAGTCATGTCAAATTCACGCTCCAAACGCTCCTGAATGATCTCCATGTGCAACATTCCTAAGAATCCGCAACGGAAACCAAATCCCAATGCCGCCGAACTTTCGGCTGTAAATACTAACGAAGCATCATTTAATTGCAATTTCTCCATTGAGGAACGCAAGTCTTCAAAATCTTCAGTATCTACAGGATAAATTCCGGCAAATACCATTGGTTTTACATCCTCAAATCCCGTAATCATATTTGTGGTTGGGGTTTTCGCATCGGTAATTGTGTCACCCACTTTTACCTCTTTTGCTTCTTTAATCCCCGAAATTAAATACCCCACATCGCCAGTCGAAATACAATCTTTTGGTACTTGGTTTAATTTAAGAGTTCCCACTTCATCGGCAAAATATTCATTGCCTGTTGCCATGAATTTAATTTTTTGCCCTTTACGGATTTCGCCATTTTTAACCCTAAAAATTACTTCAATTCCACGAAACGGATTGTAATGTGAATCAAAAATCAAAGCCTGTAACGGTTCTTCTTTATTTCCTTTTGGCGGCGGAATTTTTTCAATAATAGCAGCCAAAATATTTTCTACGCCAAATCCGGTTTTACCCGATGCATGAATAATTTCTTCTAGTTTGCAACCCAATAAATCAATAATATCGTCGCTCACTTCTTCTGGATTGGCACTTGGTAAATCCACTTTATTCAACACCGGAATAATCTCCAAATCGTTTTCTAAAGCCAAATACAAGTTAGAAATTGTTTGCGCCTGAATACTTTGCGCTGCATCCACAATAAGCAATGCCCCTTCGCAAGCTGCAATAGATCGGGAAACTTCATAAGAAAAATCCACGTGCCCCGGAGTGTCAATAAGGTTCAAGATATAATCTTCGCCCTTATATTTGTACTCCATTTGAATGGCGTGACTCTTAATGGTTATCCCACGCTCGCGCTCCAAGTCCATGTTATCCAGCAACTGCGCCTTTTCTTCTCGGGCCGTAACCGTTTGGGTAGCCCCAAGAAGTCGGTCGGCAAGCGTACTTTTTCCGTGATCAATGTGTGCAATAATGCAAAAATTTCTTATGTTTTTCATGCTCGAATTTTGTCAATTTTTTGGGCGTTACCACAATTCCACTGTCGTTCCATTGTTGGTCGGGCTTTCCGCTGTATCTTTTGTTCCGCTATCGCCGCACAAAAGGATGCCGCTGCAATCCCTAACGCAAATCCAATTATTATGGATTTAATCTGCAAATATAAAGCAAAGATTTGATTTATAAGTCCCAAACTTCAAACCTTAAACTTGAAACACACAAAATTTTGTACTTTTGCCAAAAATTCAATATCCATGCCCAAAATTGGCGACATCATTTTACCTGATTTCCCATTGCTACTTGCCCCTATGGAAGACGTGAGCGATCCGCCATTTCGCAGATTGTGTAAATTGCACGGTGCCGATTTAATGTACTCCGAGTTTATTTCGAGCGAAGGCTTGATTCGCGATGCCGTAAAAAGCAAACAAAAATTAGACATTTTCGATTACGAGCGCCCGGTTGGAATTCAAATATTTGGTGGTGATGAAGAAGCAATGGAACTATCGGCCCGAATTGTTGATGCCGTTCAACCTGACTTGGTAGACATTAATTTTGGTTGCCCTGTAAAAAAAGTAGTATGTAAAGGTGCCGGCGCCGGCGTTTTGAAAGATGTTGATTTGATGGTGCGTTTAACCAAATCGGTAATTAAAGGAACCAATCTTCCGGTAACGGTAAAAACCCGTTTGGGTTGGGATGAAAATTCCATTAATATTGATGAGGTTGCCGAACGTTTACAAGATATTGGTGTGCAAGCCTTAACGGTGCATGCAAGAACGCGGGCCCAAATGTATAAAGGCCACTCCGATTGGAGTCACATCCAACGCATAAAAAACAATCCTAGAATTACCATGCCCATCTTTGGAAATGGAGATATCGATTCACCTGAAAAAGCGTTAGAATACAAAAACAAATACGGCCTAGACGGCATGATGATTGGTCGTGCTGCCATTGGTTATCCTTGGATTTTTAACGAGATCAAACACTATTTTGCTACAGGAGAACATTTGGCAAAACCAACCATTACCGATAGAGTAGAAGCAGCCCGCAACCACTTAACTTGGTCTATGGATTGGAAAGGAGAACGCCTCGGGATTGTAGAAATGCGCCGCCATTATACCAACTACTTTAAAGGAATTCCCAACTTTAAAGATTACCGATTGAAATTGGTTACCCTAGAAAAACCAGAAGAATTGTTTCAAGCGCTAAATGAAATTCAGGAAATTTATTTGGATTTGCCTATTTTCTAATCCAACAATTTTTTAGTCACTCGACTGCTTGCAATTAAACTTGCAATAAACCCAAGAGAAACGATAGTAGCAAATACTATGGCTACATTTTGAAAGCTAAATTCCACTGGATAAGCTAATGAAGGAGTAATCATAATCAGCTGAAATTGTTGCTGAATTAGGACAATAATAATTCCTAAAATCAAACCAATTAATCCACCAAAAACGCTTAGCAATGTTCCTTGCAAAAGGAAAATTTTGCGTAAATCTTTGACTTCTACACCTAGATTAAATAGTGTTT
>JBILNU010000025.1:0-17543 GCA_044374815.1 Flavobacterium sp. | reverse complement strand
TGCTAAGTTACGTTATTTTGAAACAGATTGGTAGATTTTATCTTTCAATTAATCAAATCGAATGGTTTTTGCCGGAACTATTTTAGTAATTAAATACGACGGAATTAGTAAAACCAATAAGCAAACTAAAACAGTTCCAATATTTAGCAAAGCGATGTAAAATAAACTGATGTCAACAGGGGCAACGGTTACATAATAGTTTTCAGGTGGTAATTTAATAATGCCAAAATATTTTTGAATGACTAAAAAGCCAATTCCAATGAAATTCCCCCAAAACAATCCGCGAAGGATTAGATAAAATGCATTGTATAAAAATAGTTTTCTTATGCTCCAATTATTAGCTCCCATAGATTTTAATATTCCAATCATTTGGGTTCTTTCTAAAATTAAAACAAGTAAAGCCACCACCATATTTATGGTAGAAACCACAATCATAATAATCAGAATCACTACAATATTGAAGTCGAAAAGTTTAAGCCAATCAAAAATATAGGAGAATTTTTCTTCGATAGTTTGTGATTTTAATACCGAGGAAGTTTCTTGATACACCTCGTCTCCTTTTTGTTTTATTTGTGTAAAATCAGATATAAAAACTTCAAAACAACCCACTTGATCCGGACTCCAACGGTTCATTCTTTGCAAATGACGCAGGTCTCCCAAGATATACGAAGAATCAAATTCTTGCAACCCTGAGTTGTAAATTCCTACAATTTTAAACCTACGAATGTTGGGCAATCCATTTCCATTTTGCTTCATGAAAAAAGTGTTAAAAGTAGTGCCGAGTTTTAAGTTCAGGCGGTTGGCTAAATATTCAGAAATAACAATTTCATTATTCAATTGCCCGTTTAGATTCGGAATTGTACCCGCTACCAAATACTCTTTGATGTTATTCCAATCATAATCTTTTCCGACACCTTTGTAGATGATTCCTTCAAAATCGGTTGCGGTTCTAATAATTCCAACCTTCGTTGCTACAGCTTGAACGTGGCTGATGCCTTCAATAGTTTTAAATTTCGGATAAAAATTTTGATGAATCGAAATGGGTTCGGTACTCACATCGGATTCATTTCCGTTAAAGTTCGAAATAATAATATGGCCACTAAAGGCAGCTACTTTTTGACGAATTTTTTGCTGTAATCCAATTCCGGTTGCAATTGAAACGATCATCATAATCATGCCCAATGCAATTGCCGTGATTGCAATTTTTATTATTGGTGCAGAAATACTACTTTTATGGTCTTTAGTAGTAAGGAGTCGTTTGGCTATGAAATGCTCGAAGTTCAAAGAAATTGAATTTGAAATTGTAGCAAATATACACAAAGTTTTTGGCCCTAGATGAATCCGATTTTCACAGATTAAAAATAGTATTATGAAATATTTTATTAATAGTTGTTTGCTTTTGGTTTGTTATCTTTTTGCTTCTGCTTCCTGTGGAACACCAAAAAATAACTTTTCTGGTTCTACCGATCCAATTATTACAGGGGCAGAGCGATCTGATTTTTATTTGCCTCTATTAAAAGATAAAAAAGTTGGGATTGTAACTAATCAAACGGGAATAATTAGAGGTTCAAATAATGCTACTGTTTCAATCGTTGATCATTTAATTTCAAATAAAATAGCCGTCCATAAAATATTCGCTCCAGAGCATGGATTCCGTGGCACTGCCGATGCTGGTGAACATATAGTAGATGGAAAAGATACTAAAACCGGTTTGCCTATTATTTCACTTTATGGAAATAACAAAAAACCCAAACCTGAACAATTAGCAGGTATTGATGTCATGGTTTTTGATTTGCAAGATGTAGGGGCGCGTTTTTATACCTATATTTCCTCTTTACATTATATTATGGAGGCTTGCGCCGAAAAAAATATTCCCTTATTTGTAATGGATAGGCCGAATCCAAATGGAGCTATTGTGGATGGGCCAATGTTAGAAAAAGAATATACCAGTTTTGTTGGGATGCATCCAATTCCGTTGTTGCACGGGATGACCATTGGAGAATATGCCCGAATGATTAATGGAGAAAAGTGGCTAAAAAATGGAGTTCAATGTGACTTTAAAGTAATTCATTGCCTCAATTACAAGCGCGATATGCCTTATGAATTACCAGTAAAACCATCGCCGAATTTACCAAACGCTCAAGCGGTGAATTTATATGCAAGTTTGTGTCTTTTTGAAGGTACGAATGTGAGTGTGGGCCGAGGTACAGAAAAACAATTCCAAATTTATGGCTCGCCTTTTTTGACAAATAGCGACTTTAGCTTTACACCAATTCCGAATTTTGGTGCGAAAGAACCCGTTTATAAAGACCAGTTGTGCTATGGCGAAGATTTAACTCAAATTGAGAAAGTAAAACAATTGGAATTAAAATGGTTATTGAAAGCCTATAATTCGACTTCCGATAAATCGAAATTCTTTAATGAATTCTTTACCAAATTAGCCGGAACCAAAAAATTGCAGCAGCAAATTGAAAGTGGAGTTTCTGAAAACGAAATCAGAAAATCATGGGAAAAGGGGTTGCAAGATTTTAAGAAAATGCGCGAGAAGTATTTGATTTACTAAATACTACAAAGGCAATTTTTCTTTCATTTTTTCTACAATATTAAAAGCAGCAGGACAAATTTCAACATTCTTTAAAGTTAAATTTGCAATTTGTTGGAATTTTTTTCTATCGGTGTGCGGGAATTCTCGGCATGCTTTGGGGCGCACTTCATAAATAAAACATTTATTATCGGCCTCTAAAAAAGTGCACGGAACACTTTGCAAGACATAATCGTTGTCTTCGTCAATTCGCAAATACTGCTCAATAAATTGTTGGGGCTTTTGCTTAAAATGTTTTGAAATACGTTCAATATCTGCAGTGGTAAATAATGGGCCTGTGGTTTTACAACAATTGGCACATTCCAAACAATCAGTGCGTTTAAATTCGGCGTCATGCAGATCTTGCATCACATAATCCAAATTTTTAGGTGCTTTCTTTTTCAGCTTATCAAAATACTTTTTGTTTTCGATATGCTTATCTTTGGCAAGTTTAGGAAGATTGTTTAAAATAGCTTTCAAATTTTAGGATGCATGTTATTTTGCAAAATTAGAACATTTAAACTGGAAACCTTAAACTTAAACTAATTTTTCATGAAAGACCTTTTTGGTAAAGCCATTCTCGATTATCAAACTAATACTTCTCCCGAAGATATTGTTACAGAAACCAACATCACTGAGGCTGATGAAATGGAAGTAGCGTATCTTTTTAGAGATTTTATTTCCATGCCCAAAATAGAACAAACCGCTTTGCAATTAGCCAAAGGTAAAATTCTAGATGTGGGTTGTGGCGCTGGTAGCCATAGTTTGTATTTGCAAGAAAATGGGTTGGAGGTTACAGCTATTGATATTTCTTCAAATGCAATAAAAGCGTGTGAATTAAGAGGAATAAAAATGGCTCGAGTTCAGAATGTTTTGGATATAGAAAATGAAAAGTTTGATACTATTTTATTACTAATGAACGGAACGGGAATATTTGGCTCTTTAAATAATACCGCTGTTTATTTGCAAAAATTAAAATCTTTGTTAGCACCAAATGGCCAAATTTTAATTGATTCCTCCGACATCATTTATATGTTTGATGAGGCCGAAGACGGATCAAAATGGATACCTGCAGATGGATATTATGGCGAATTGACTTTTTCAATTTCATACAAAAATCAAATCGAAGATCCGTTTCCTTGGTTGTATTTAGATTACAACACCCTACAAAATGCGGCTCATGCTAACGGATTGCAATGTGAACTACTTGCAGAAGGAGTTCATTTTGATTATTTAGCGCGATTGTTTTAAAAATAAAAAACCCAAACATTGTTTGGGGTTTTTTATTTTTAAAAGTGCAAGTAACTATTGCATGTATTTCATTACTAAAGCTTGCATATCACCTTGAAGTGACATCATTTCTTCTTGTGATTTTGTAGCAATAACTTCCGCTTTTTCAGCCATTTTCTTTCCTACTGGGCTATCATAAAAAGCCAACATTGCTTTAATGTCTTCTTTTGTATATTCTTCCATATAGATTTTTACAGTTGATTCAGAAACTTTAGCAGTTAATGCATCAAATTCTACTAAAAATGCAGCATGTTTATCTTCAGCGATCATTCCTAATATTTGTTTTTTTGCTGAAGCCAATTGACCACTTGCACCACTTCTTTCAATTACTTTTTCAACTTCTTTTTTGAATGCTTCGTCAACTGGTGCAGCAGCTATTTCAGCAGCAGGTTTAGTTGAATTGGTTTGCGCAAATCCAAACTGACTTACAAGTACTATTCCAAAGGTTAAAATTAATTTTTTCATTTTGAGTTTTTTAAATTAGATTATAAAAGTAAAATTTAGAATGAATTATTCAAAATTATTTATGTTTTTTTTAAGGAGACTGAATATTTATTGGTAGCATAAATGTGCAACGCACTTTTTTTCCTTTTTGTTCTGCAGGAATCCAATTCGGACATTTTTTTAAAATTCGAATAGCTTCTTCACCTGTTCCGTAACCAATATCTTTAAGTACTTTGATATCGGTAATCGATCCATCTTTTTCTACTACAAAGGAAACTAATAATTTTCCTTTTAATCCAGGAACATCAGGGGTTCGGTAGTTTTTTGCTATGTAATCGTAAAATTTATTTAACCCTCCTTTAAATTCGGGTTTGATTTCAAGTACTGCCGGATTGTAAACGGTATTGTCTTCTTTAGGAACAGTTGCAGTCGAATCCGTTTGGGAATTTACATTTTGGAATGAAACCAAAAAGATGAAGAGAAATACTAACTCTTTCATTATTTAAATTAGGGAATATTAAGGTATTTATGCGTTTGCAGCGAAACCCTCCATTTTGGATTATTCATCACATAATCAACTATAAGCGGTGTCATTTCCTCTTTTTTACTCCACTCGGGTTGTAAGAAAAGTATTGCCTCTGAATTAACTTTTTCAGCTTGTTCTTCGGCAAAGATGAAGTCGTGTTTGTTGTAAATAATTACTTTGAGTTCGTTTGCAATTTTGTAAGCACCCTCAACTGGTAATTTATTTTTTTTAGGAGATAAACAAAACCAATCCCAAGTTCCGGTAATTTCATAACAACCTGAAGTTTCAATATGTACTTTTAGGTTATGTTCTTTTAATTTGCTAGTTAGCAAAGACATATCCCATGTAAGCGGTTCGCCACCTGTAATCACAACTGTGTCGGCATATTTTTTTGCGTTTGCAACGATAAGATCGGTTGCTGTAGGCGGGTGCAATTCGGAATTCCAACTTTCTTTCACATCACACCAATGGCAACCTACATCGCAACCACCAATTCGAATAAAATAGGCAGCTGTACCGGTATGGTATCCTTCTCCTTGAATAGTGTAAAATTCCTCCATTAAGGGAAGCATTTCACCTCTATCAACCGCAATTTGTATGTTTTTGTCTAGCATTTTTTTAAGTTTCTAAGGAACTAAGTAGCTATTTTTTGCTTTTGATTATTTTTCTCTCATGTAAACGTCAATCGGCACCCCTGAAAAATCCCAATGTTCGCGAATTTTATTTTCTAAGAAACGTTTGTAAGGTTCTTTAACATATTGCGGTAAGTTGGCAAAAAATACAAACTGTGGTGTAGGCGTAGGTAATTGCATGCAATATTTAATTTTTACATATTTTCCTTTAATTGCTGGCGGCGGGTGGTTCTCAATAATTTTCAACATATAATCGTTGAATTTTGAGGTAGGAATGCGTTGTGCTCTATTTTCATGTACCTTAACTGTAGCCTCAAGCGCTTTTAATAAACGTTGTTTGGTTAATGCTGAAATAAATAAAATTGGCACATCGGTAAAGGGTTGTAATTGCTCTCTAATTTTGAGTTCATAATCTCTAGTCGACATGGTGTCTTTTTCTACTAAGTCCCATTTGTTAACTAAAATCACTACTCCTTTACGGTTTTTTTCGGCCAACCAAAAAATACTTTGATCTTGTCCTTCAAAACCTCTTGTTGCATCAATAATAAGAATACAAACATCGGAATGTTCAATGGCACGTACTGAGCGCATCACCGAATAGAATTCTAAATCTTCTTTTACTTTGGCTTTTCTACGAATACCTGCAGTATCCACTAGATTAAATTCAAATCCAAAACGGTCAAATTTTGTATCGATGGCATCTCTGGTGGTTCCTGCAATATCGGTAACAATGTATCGATCTTGTCCAATTAATGCATTGATGAAACTTGATTTCCCAGCATTAGGACGACCTACTACAGCAAATCGGGGTAATTCAATTTCTTCTTGAGATGGAAGAGGTTTTACAGGAAATGAATCAATAAGGGCATCCAATAAATCTCCGGTTCCACTTCCAGAAATACTGGCAAACGAATAATATTCGCCCAAACCTAAATTATAAAATTCCACTGCGTCTTTTTCACGCATGGCGTTGTCTACTTTATTAACAGCAAGTAAAACGGGTTTGGTTACTTTACGCAATAATTTTGCTACAGCCTCATCCATTGGGGTAATGCCTTCTTCTACATCTACCACAAAAATAATGACATCGGCTTCATCAATAGCCAATTCTACTTGCTTGCGAATTTCTTCTTCAAATACATCGTCGCTACCTTTAATGTATCCTCCGGTATCAATTACAGAAAATTCCTTTCCGTTCCATTCACTTTTTCCGTAGTTTCTATCTCTGGTCACTCCAGATACCGAATCCACGATAGCTTCTCTTCGTTTAATCAACCGGTTAAAAAGGGTTGATTTTCCTACATTTGGTCTTCCTACAATGGCTACAATGTTGTTCATAGTATATTAAATATGGTGCAAAGGTACTATTTCGCGCTGTAAAATCAATTTTTTTACAACTTTAGTCGGAAATATTATTTTGATAAGTTAATTATTTTCTTGCTTTTCACCTATTTCCCTCTACCATTCTAATTATCTAAAAGCAGTACACATTATATAAATAAAAGTTAAAATTTCTTTTTTAATAGTATTACTATTATATTTGCACTTGAATTAATTAAAATTTGAAAGTCAAAAATTCAATTCAAATGGAAAATCTGTTTAAAAACATTAAGATTCAAGTCAACAACAAGATTTATTTAAAAGACCCTGAGACTTCGGCATTAGGAAAAAAAATCATTGAGAATAGTATTTTATTGATCAATGAAATTGGCTTTGAAGAATTTACTTTTAAGAAGTTAGGCGATTTAATTGGGTCAAATGAAAGTTCAATTTATCGATATTTTGAAAGTAAACACAAGCTGTTGGTTTATTTATCATCTTGGTATTGGAGTTGGATAGAATACCGTTTGGTTTTTGCAACGAATAATATTGTTGATCCAAATGAAAAACTTAGAAAAGCCATTACTATTGTAACCGAAAAAATTATTGATGATGCTGCTACAGCACACATTAATGAATCGATTTTAAATAAAATTATTATCGCCGAGTTTACTAAAGCGTTTCATACGAAAGAGGTAGACAAAGAAAATAAGGAAGATTTTTTCCAAATCTACAAAAGCGTAATTAACAGAATTGTGGTGATGATTAATAATGTAAATCCGGATTATCCGTATGCTAAAAGTTTGGTTTCAAACCTTGTTGAAGGGGCCTTGCACCAACATTTTTTACAAGATCATTTAAAAACCATAACAAATTGTAATGAGAATATTAGTCCAACCGACTTTTATCTTCATTTAGTAGAACAAACTTTACGAAAATAATCATGAACGAAAAGCCATTAAAACGATTTTTTAATCTAATTAGTTTGGATAAAAAAGACATAAGTCAAATTTTTTTCTATGCCATTTTTGCGGGTTTAATAAGTCTCTCATTGCCTTTGGGAATCCAGGCAATTATAAACTTTATCCAATCGGGGAGAATAAGTGCCTCATGGATTGTATTGGTTGTATTGGTTGTGATTGGAGTTGTTTTTGTGGGAATATTATCCCTAATGCAACTTCGAATTACTGAAAACTTGCAACAAAAAATATTTGTAAGATCTTCATTTGAATTTGCCTACCGATTGCCAAAAATAAAATTTGAAGAAATTTACAATATGTATCCACCTGAATTGGCGAATCGTTTTTTTGATACGATTTCTATTCAAAAAGGAACCTCAAAATTATTAATTGATTTTTCGGCTGCGCTGTTGCAAATTGTATTTGGAATACTCCTATTGTCATTATACCATCCCTTTTTTATTGTTTTTGGATTATTTTTGATAGTGTTATTGTATGTTATTTTTAGGTATTCGTACCGACCAGGATTGGACACCAGTTTAAAAGAATCAAAGTACAAATATAAAGTAGCCGGATGGTTGCAAGAAATAGCTCGTAACAATTTTAGTTTTAGAAAGCCTCAAAATTTTGATTATGCACTAAATAAAAATAATGCATTACTAGTAGATTATTTAGTTTATCGCGAAAAACATTTTGCCGTAATTAAAAAACAGTTTACTCAATTAATTATTTTTAAAATAATAATTACAGCTAGTTTATTGCTTATTGGGGGGTTTTTAGTTATTAATCAACAAATGAATATAGGACAGTTTGTAGCTTCTGAAATTATTATTCTTTTGGTAATTAATTCGGTAGAAAAAATTATTTTGGGCTTAGAAACTTTTTATGATGTGTTGACTTCAATCGAAAAAATAGGTCAGGTTACCGACATGAATTCTGAAACTGAAACGGATATTGAACATAATGATTGCTATACCAATATTACTCTAGAAACGGATAATTTAGATTTCAAATTTCCAGATGGAGAAGATGCTGTATTAAATAAAATTAATTTAAAAATAGAACAAGGAGAAAAAATACTATTAACAGGTGAAAATGGTTCGGGTAAATCTACTTTAATTCGCTTATTGTCTGGATTAATTCAGCCAACATCTGGCTCCTTTTTTATTAATGACGATACTTTTAATAAAATTGATTTAAAACATTATCGAAGTCATATTGGAACCATCATTCAGGGAGAGACCCCTTTTGAAGGTACCGTTTTAGAGAATATTACATTTAATAATCCAACAATATCAAAAGCCGATTTAAAATGGGCCCTTGACGCAGTTCAACTTACCTCATATATAAAAACATTACCAAATGGACTGGATACGATGATTTTTTCTGAAGGAAAACAATTGTCTTCTTCCAATGCTCAAAAAATACTGTTAGCACGAAGTATAATTAACAAGCCGCGATTGCTTTTTTACGAGGATCCAACGGACAAAATGGACGAAATTGCTGCAAATGAAATTATTGATTTCATTCTATCCGATGAAAATCCATGGACGGTTATCGTGTCTTCCAAAAATAAAAATTGGAAGAATAAAACAACTAGAGAAATTATATTAAAAGAAGGTACTATTTATAAAGATATAAAAAAATAAATCATGCTAAATTTATCTAAAAATAATCCGATTTCAATAAAAAATTTGCTGCAATATTCTACGGTGAATGAGTTAAGTAATCGCCCGCATTATAAAATTCTAAACAGAATTATAATAGTTTTTTCAATTATCGCATTAATTGTATTATTTCTTCCATGGACTCAAAATATTTCGGGTTCTGGAGCAGTAACTACATTAAAACCAAATCAAAGACCTCAAACAGTTCAATCGTTAATATCTGGAAGAATTGAAAAATGGTATGTTAAAGAAGGTGATTTTGTAAAAAAAGGAGATACCATTTTATTTATTTCCGAAATAAAAGAAGATTATTTAGATCCGAACTTAGTTTCAATTACTAAAAATCAAATGGACGCAAAAAAAATGTCAGCTCAATCCTATTCAGGAAAAGTCACAACATTGTCCTCGCAAATTAAAGCAATCGAAAACGAAAAGAGTTTAAAAATGCAACAAGCACAAAATAAAATTCGACAAGCTTTGTTTAAAATAAAAAGTGATAGTATTGATGTAATTGCCGCAAAAACTCAAGTAAAAATTGCAAATACGCAATTCAATCGTTCGGTTCAGTTAAACAAAGAAGGATTAAAGCCGCTGACCGATTTGGAAGAAAAAAGATTAAAATTGCAAGATGCTGAAGCCAAAATAATCACTCAAGAAAATAAATTATTAGCCAGCAGAAATGAACTCATTAATGCACAAATAGAAATTAACAGAATTTCTGCTGAATATACCGACAAAGCATCGAAAGCAAGAAGTGATCAATTTACGGCATTAAGTAATCAATACGATACAAATGCACAAGTAAACAAACTCGAAAATCAATATGTTAATTACAGCATAAGAAACGGGATGTATTACATAAAGGCACCACAAGATGGATATATAAATCGTGCATTACAATCTGGAATTGGCGAAAATATAAAAGAAGGAACTTCAATTGCTAGTATTATGCCGGCAAATTATGAAATTGCTGTAGAAACGTATATTGCACCAATTGATTTGCCTTTAGTGAAAAAAGGAGAAAAAGTTCGTGTTTGGTTTGACGGATGGCCAACCATTGTTTTTTCGGGATGGCCGAATATGTCTTACGGAACTTTTGGAGGAAAAATTGTAGCTATTGAAAATTTCATTAGTGATAACGGAAAATACAGGGTTTTAATAGCACCAGATGAAAATGAGGCAAAATGGCCAAAACAATTAAGCATTGGTGCAGGAGCACAAACAATTGCTCTTTTGGATATTGTTCCAATTTGGTTTGAAGTGTGGCGAACTTTAAATGGTTTTCCTCCAAATTATTATCAACCAAAAAATAAATCAATTAAAGAAAAGAAATAATGAAACGATTTTATTTATTTTTCTTATTTTTTTCAGTACCTATTTTTGCTCAAAATACTCCTGTAACTTTGAATGAACTTACCTATGAAGAATATTTAGGTTATGTAAAAAAGTTTCACCCAGTTGTAAAAAGTGCCAATTTAATCATTAGTAATGCACAAGCCAATTTAATGATGGCTCGTGGTGGATTTGATCCAAAAATAGAAGTTGATTTTGATAAAAAACAATTCAAAAACACTGATTATTACTCTATTCTAAATAGTAGTTTTAAAATTCCAACTTGGTACGGAATAGAAATTAAAGCTGGATTTAACAATAGTGAAGGGGTGTATTTAAATCCCGAAAATTCAATTCCAAATCAGGGAATATCATCGTTTGGAATTTCAGTTCCCGTTGGTCAAGGATTGTTAATTAACCAACGCATGGCTGACATTAGAAAAGCTAAAATTCAACTAAATCTTAGTCAAGCCGAAAGAAAACTACAGGCAATAAGTATACTTTATGATGCTTCTGTAGCTTATTTTAATTGGAAAAGAAATTACAGTGAAGTTCAACTTTATGAAAGTTATTTGATAAATGCAGAAAAACGATTAACAGGTGTTTCAAGTTTAATATTAAATGGAGATAAACCAGCTATTGATAGTGTGGAGGCAAATATTATTGTAAGAAATCGAAAATTAAGTTTGGAAGATTCCCGATTAAAATTAGCCAAATCAAAATTAGAATTATCTAATTTTTTATGGTTAGATAATAATTTACCATTAGAATTACAAGATACAATTATTCCAGAAAAAGAACTAAACGATAAAATAAAAATTACACTGAAAACGGATGGATTTGTATTTGATGAAGCTCAATTAGTAAATCACCCAAAAATTAAAGCATTAGAAAATAAAATTCAGATGTTAGATATTGAGCGAAAACTTAAAGTTAACTCGCTATTGCCTAAAATTAATATAGATTATCAATATTTATCAGTTCCTCAATCTTTTACTTACTCTAATTTTTTGTATAACAATTTCAATGATTATAACTTAGGACTTAATTTTTATTTTCCTCTATTTTTAAGAAAAGAAAGAGGAAGTGTAAAATTAGCAAAGAATAAAATTCAAGACACCCAATTTGAATTAAATTTGGAACGCGTTCAATTAGTAAATAAAATTAAAGCACAGCAAACAGAAATTAATTCTTTAGAAAAACAATTAAAATTAATCAATGAGCTGGTGGCAGATAATTCAACAATGTTGACCTCTGAAGATCGATTGTTTTCATTTGGAGAAAGTTCTATTTTCTTAATTAACACTCGTGAAAATAATTTAATTGTTTCACAATTAAATGCGCTGAGCTTAGAAAACAGACTTTTTGTATCCAATGCTGAATTGTTTAAAGTTATGGCAAATCCTGATTAATTTATTTTAAATAGTTACTTTTGTCGACTGAAATTTAGTAAAATGATCATTCCAAAAACTAGAGAAGAAATAGAATTAATGCGTGAAAGTGCATTGATTGTTTCCAAAACCTTAGGAGAAATAGCAAAAGTAATCAAGCCCGGTGTAACTACTTTACATTTAGATAAAATTGCCGAAGAATGCATTAGAGATCACGGAGCTGTACCTGGATTTTTAGGACTTTATGGATTTCCAAATACATTGTGTGTAAGTCCAAATACACAGGTGGTGCATGGAATTCCAAACAATAAACCACTTGAAGAAGGCGATATTATTTCGGTAGATTGTGGTGCATTGAAAAATGGTTTTTATGGAGATCATGCGTATAGTTTTGAAATTGGAGAAGTGGCTCCCGAAGTAAAGAAATTACTTCAGGTTACTAAAGAAAGTTTGTATATCGGAATTAGAGAATTTCGAGTTGGAAATAGAGTGGAAGATGTTGGCAATGCAATTCAAAAATATTGCGAAGGGTATGGATATGGTGTGGTGAGAGAATTAGTTGGGCACGGAATTGGAACAAAAATGCACGAAGATCCAGAAATGCCTAATTACGGAAAAAGAGGTCGCGGTAAAATGTTTATTGAAGGTATGGTGGTAGCTATTGAGCCCATGATAAATATGGGAACCAAAAATATCAAGCAATTAAAAGACGGTTGGACCATACTTACTGCCGATGGAAAACCAAGTGCTCATTTTGAACATGATGTAGCAATAATTGATGGTAAACCAGAAATTTTATCTACATTCAAATACATTTATGACGCTCTAGGAATTGAAAGTAATGAAGAAGATGAATTCCGAAGAAATCCATTAAGCTAAGCATGAAAAAAATATTTAAGTTTATATTAAATACCATTCCAAGACCTATTTTAATTCGGTTGAGTATTGTGGTTCGCCCAATACTAGCTTTTTTATTAAAAGGAAATCGATTCACCGATCCAATAGACGGAAAAAGTTTCCGTATGTTTTTGCCTTACGGATACGGTAGTCAAAGAAACAACGTGCTTTCACCAAGCACTTTATCTTTAGAGAGACACCGTTTATTATGGTTGTATTTACAAAATGAAACTGATTTTTTCACTTCAAAAGAAAAGAAGAAAGTATTGCATTTTGCCCCAGAACAAGAATTTTACAAGCGATTCAAAAAACAAACCAATATTGAGTATACTACAACCGATTTGCTATCGCCTTTAGCAGATGTAAAAGCAGATATTTGTAATTTGCCCTTTGAAGATAATAGTTACGATATTATTTTTTGCAACCATGTTTTAGAACATATTCCAGATGATACTAAAGCCATGCATGAGTTGTATCGGGTACTAAAGCCAGGTGGAATGGCAGTATTTCAAATACCACAAGACTTAACTCGCGCAACTACTTTTTCAGACGATTCAATTGTAGATCAAAAAGAACGAGCAAAAATTTTTGGGCAATACGATCACGTTCGCGTATATGGCAGGGATTATTTTGATAAACTTCGAAGTATTGGCTTTACAGTTATTGAGGAAGATTATACAGCAAAATTAACTCCCCAATTAGTAGAAAAATATTGTTTGGCAAAGGGAGAAATTATTCCGGTTTGTTATAAATAAATAATTTACTTGGCTCAATTACAGATAATTTTATTTGTTATCTTTACATTTATTATACATATATTATGTTTAGAAAATATTTACTTCTTATAACTTTTCTCATCACTGCATCTATTTCATTTTCTCAAGAAAAAGAAATAGTGCCCCCTTATTATATTAAGACAGTTTCTTTTGTTCAAAACGGTCAAAATGCAGTTCCTTTATTTTTATTGGGGGACACATTTCAATTACAATTTGACGATTTGCATGGTACAGAAGACAATTATTATTATAAAATCACCCATTGTGATTATGACTGGAAGCCATCTCAATTATCAATAAATGAATACCTAGGTGGTTTTGATGAATTAAGAATTCAAGAATATTATAATTCTATTAATGCACTACAAATTTACTCACATTATAAACTTACAATTCCTAATAAACAAACCCAGTTAAAAGTAAGCGGAAATTACATAATTAGCATCCTTAACGAAAGCAGAGAAGTGGTTTTTTCAAGGAAAATAATTATTTGTGAAGACTTAGTTTCTGTTCCGATGCAAGTAAAAAGAGCTCGAACTAACAACAGTTTAGAATACAAACACAATTTAGAATTTGCTGTAAAATCAAACGCTGTAACTTTTCAAAATCCGCTTACAAATGTAAAAGTATTGTTAATGCAAAACGGTCGTTTTGATAACTCAATTTCCAAAATCAAACCCATGTATACTATTGGAAATGATCTTATTTATAAATACGATACTGAAACGCAATTTTGGGCAGGAAACGAATACCTGTTTTTTGAAAATAAAAACATTAGAGTGGCCACAAACAGTATTGCTAAAGTAGATTTAAATAGTGGTTTATATAGTTGTTATTTGTACACTAATGGCGCTAGAGCTTCTCAACAATATACTTTTTGGCCTGATATAAACGGAAATTTTTTAGTTAACAATCTTAATGCAGAAAACAATGAAATTGAATCGGATTATGTTTGGATTTATTTTTCACTTTCAGCACCTGCCTTTTACCTAGATAAAAATATATATGTAACCGGAATGTTTAATAATTATGTCCTTTCTGATGAAAATAAAATGGACTATAATGAAAAAAAAGGCATTTATGAAAAGGCCATTATGGTTAAACAAGGATTTACAAATTACTCTTTTTCTGTAGGGGACGGGAAAGGTAAAATTGATGCAGAAAATGCTATTGATGGTAACTTTTGGCAAACAGAAAACAACTATCACGCCATTATATATTATAGAGAAAATAATCAGCGCTACGATAGAGTTATTGGAAAAGGAATTGCAACCTCTACAGAAATAATTAATTAATATTTTTTTTAGATTAATTTAATATTGCAAGTCCAATAAATTTGTAACTTTACAAAAAGTTCGTTTATGGTTACTCAAATCACAAGAGGCATAAAAATTTCTGTAAACACAAGTTTTGAAGGCACCTACTTTAAAAACCACAAAATTCATTTTGCTTTTTCTTACGAAATAACAATAGAAAACTCCAGTAAGGACACCGTTCAATTAATTACACGGCATTGGGAAATATTTGATTCTCTTAACGATTTAGAAATTGTAGATGGTGAAGGCGTAATTGGAAAAAAACCAGTCATTAAACCTGGTGAATCCCATACCTATTCCTCTGGCTGTTTGCTTTCTTCACCTCATGGCGCCATGAGAGGTTATTTTAATATGATTAATTTTACTACTACAAGGAATTTCCGAGTTATAGTGCCTGCATTTCGACTAAGCGCACCTTATGCTTTAAATTAGGTGCCAATACATTTATCCATTTCAAGTTTACTTGTAAAAATTCAAAAAAACCTTTGTACTTTTGTTACCTATTGAATAATTAGAACTTTACAGTCTAAAATTCTAACAATCTAATTAGTCTAACAATCTAACGATCTATACCATGTCAAAAGGATTCTATCAAGTGCCAAAGGCGGTTAACGAACCTGTAAAATCATATGCTCCAAATTCTCCAGAAAAAGCAGCTGTATTAGCAGCTTACAAAAAAATGTGGAACGAAAAAATTGATGTGCCTATGTACATTGGTTCAGAACAAGTTCGCACAGGAAACACCCAAAATATGTCGGCGCCACACGACCACCAACATGTTGTGGGAACCTATCATTTAGCAGAAAAGAAACATATTACCGATGCTATTGCTGCAGCATTAGAAGCTAGAAAAAAATGGGCACAAATGCCATGGGAACATCGTGCAGCTATTTTCTTAAAAGCCGCCGAATTAATTGCTGGTCCATATAGAGCCCGAATTAACGCAGCGACCATGATTGCACAATCGAAAACTATTTTTCAAGCAGAAATAGATGCCTCATGTGAGCTAATCGACTTTTTGCGTTACAACGTAGAATTCATGACCCAAATTTACAGCGACCAGCCAAAATCGGTTTCCGATATTTGGAATCGTGTAGAATACCGTCCGCTAGAAGGTTTTGTATATGCAATTACTCCGTTTAACTTCACAGCCATTGCGGCTAACCTACCTGCAAGTGCTGCCTTAATGGGAAATACCGTAGTTTGGAAACCAAGTGATAGCCAAGTATTTTCTGCCAAAATAATTATAGATATCTTTAAAGAAGCGGGAGTTCCAGACGGGGTGATCAATGTTGTTTTTGGAGATCCAGTAATGATTACCGATACCATTTTAGCAAGTCCAGATTTTGCTGGGGTGCACTACACCGGATCTACTTTTGTATTTAAAGAAATTTGGAAAAAAATAGGAAACAACATCCATACTTATAAAACCTATCCAAGAATAGTTGGAGAAACAGGAGGAAAAGATTTTATTGTTGCTCACCCATCTGCCAATGTGAAACAAGTGGTTACCGGAATTACTCGTGGGGCATTTGAATTTCAAGGGCAAAAATGTTCGGCTGCATCAAGAGCATATATTCCACAAAGTTTGTGGCCTGCAGTGAAAGAGCAACTTACAATAGATGTAAATTCAATGAAAATGGGATCGCCAGAAGATTTTGGAAATTTCATTACCGCGGTTATACATGAAGGTTCTTTTAATAAAATTACAAGCTATATCGACCAAGCTAAAAAAGATGCTGATGCCGATATAATTCTTGGTGGAAACTACGATAAATCGAAAGGGTACTTCATAGAGCCAACGGTTATTGTGACCACCAATCCTAAATATGCAACTATGGAAACCGAACTTTTTGGTCCGGTTGTTACCATCTTTGTTTATGAAGATTCAAAATGGGCTGAAACATTAAAACTTGTAGATGAAACTTCAGAATATGCATTAACCGGAGCTATTTTTAGTCAGGATCGATATGCAATTGTAGAAGCTACAAAGGCTTTGCAAAATGCAGCAGGAAACTTCTATATTAATGATAAACCTACAGGAGCTGTTGTTGGAATGCAACCTTTTGGAGGTGCTAGAGCCTCGGGAACCAATGATAAAGCGGGATCAATGCAAAACTTATTGCGTTGGGTTTCTCCAAGAACAATCAAAGAAACATTTGTTACCCCAGAGGATTATCGTTATCCGTTTTTGGGAGAATAATTATTTATTCACAAATAGTAAAAAAAAGCCCTAACATTGGTTAGGGCTTTTTCATTTTATAAAGGTAAATGCACGACTTTTTTGGTTTCAAAAAAATCCTCTTTAAAGAAATCAGATAAGTTATATTGGGTTGCTTTTGGGAAATTTTTAAGTTCTTCGGTTAAATCGCCGCCTTTGAGATATAAAATACCATTAGACAGATCATTAGT
>JBILNU010000117.1:0-4995 GCA_044374815.1 Flavobacterium sp. | reverse complement strand
CTTTAAAAACCTACAAAACCGATTATTTAGCTGAAGTATTAAATGAAATTTGCAACCATAAAGAAGTTCAAATTCTATTTAACTACCTTCCTTTTCAAAAAGAAATTGCTTTAGAGATTTATAACAACTGTAATGAAAATACTAAAAAAAGTATATTCATAGATTACTATAAAGAAAATTTAAGGGAGTTCCTCGCAGTTACAAAACTTTGTGATGCGTTAATAGGCAACGAAGGTGGTGCTACGAATATGGCAAAAGCGCTTTCGATTCCAACTTTTACCCTGTTTTCCCCTACAGTTCCTAAAGAAGATTGGAATATGTTTGAAAATGACACAACAAATATTTCAGTCCACATAAATGACTATGAAATAATTAAGAAGATTACTTTTAATTGGGAAGAAACTTCACAATCCTATTTAAAATTCAAGCCCCACTTATTTAAAGATAAATTAATTAAGTTTATTAATTATAATATTAGATCATAATGCGCATAGGATTTGATGGCAAGCGGTTCTTTCATAACAATACTGGGCTAGGAAATTATTCTAGAAGCCTAGTAAAAGTGCTGTCTGACAACTTTCCTGAAAATGACTACTTACTTTACAATCCAAGAAAAAGCAGTAAATACAACTTAGAAAACTACAATAATTCTGTTACTGAGGTCTTACCTACTTCTTCTTTAACAAAAAAATTAAATTCACTTTGGCGAATATACTTTTTATCAAAAAATATTAAAAAAAACAAAGTAGAATTATTTCATGGTTTGTCGGGTGAAATACCTTTAGGTTTACCTAAAAATATTAAAAAGGTGGTTACCATTCATGATTTAATATTTGTGAGATATCCAAATTTATATTCTTTTTTTGATCGAAAAATTCACTTCTTTAAATTTAAATATGCTGCCAAAAAATCGGATGTAGTTGTAGCAATAAGTGAGCAAACCAAAAAGGATGTTGTTGCTTTTTTAGGAATAAATGAAAATAAAATTAAAGTAATTTACCAAGGTTGTCATGCTGTTTTCAAACAAGAATATTCTGAAAATCAAATTGAAAATACAATAAAAAAACACAACCTACCTGAAGAATACATTTTGAATGTTGGAACCATTGAAAAAAGAAAAAATCTTCTTGTAGTTTTAAAATCAATAACAAACACTACTAAAAATCTGGTTGTAATTGGAAAAAAAACAGCTTATTTCGATGAGATTTGGGATTATATAGTTGCAAATAATTTAGAAAAACAAGTGATTTTTTTAAAGGATTTATCACTCGAAGAATTAGCCATTATTTATCAAAAAGCAACTTTATTTGTTTATCCATCAATTTTTGAAGGATTCGGAATTCCAATTATTGAAGCGCTTTACTCAAAAACTCCCGTAATCACTTCAACGGGCAGTTGCTTTTCTGAAGCTGGAGGAAGTCATTCATTGTATGTAAATCCAGAAAGTAGTGACGAATTAAGAACCGCGATCGACCTAGTTTGGGACAATACTTCAAAACGCATAGAAATGCAAGAAAAGGGATTTGAATTTGTGCAAAAATTCAATGATTCAACTATCGCAAAAAACTGGCAAGAACTATATAAATCCTTACTTTAGATTTTTTCTTTCTTTTTGAATTTGATATAAATTGGCATATTTTATATATGAAAAATAGCCTTGGGTTAATGAAATTGTTAATCCGTCAATTCCATTGATTATCCCTTTTTTAAAGAAATAACAACGAATAAATGAAACCAATCCATTCAATATGGGTTTGAAACTGTTTACTCTTTTTCCGGCATCATACAATTGTTCGGCATTCCATTGTGCATATTGATTTTTTTTTGCTATAATTTGAAAAAAAGAATGGCTGCCGTAATGTAAAATATGGGTTTTTAGCTTTTTTACGTTTGTTGCAATAATTTTTTGATGGACCTTATCTTCCGAAGGTGTAGCTGTTTTTTTGTTAAAAAAACGAATTTTATAATCAGGGTACCATCCTGCAAAATCTATTACTTTATTTTGTAGAAAATTCTTTACTCGAAAACTATAGGCATCGTATGGGGCGTCAAAAAAAGAAGCCTTTTTTATAAACTCAATGGAATCGGTATCTAAATACTCATCGGCATCCAAATTCAAAATCCAATCGTTTTTACAAAATGGAACTCCATGAATTCGTTGTGGTCCGTCTCCTAAAAAAGGTTGAATGATTACTGTGGCTCCTTTTTCTTTAGCAATTGCAACCGTTTCATCCTTACTATTTGAATCTACTATAATCACTTCATCACAAACTTCAAAAAGTGCATCGATGCATTTACCGATATTTTTTTCTTCATTGTAAGTAATAACCAAAGCACTGATGTTCATTTGCAGCTATTTTTTTTACAAATATAAACTATAATAAAATATTTTAAAAAAAAAAGAAAAAGTAAACGAAATGGTTAGTATTATTTATATTTTTGCATTCTTAATACAATTTTCAAATTTGATGAGTCAATCTCAAAAAAACAAAATCACTGGATTAATAATAACTTTTAATGAAGAGAGAAACATTGAAGAAGTTATTAATAATTTAGATTTTGTAAACGAATTAATTATTGTGGACTCCTACAGCACTGATAAAACTGTTGAATTAATTAATAAGTACCCAAACGTAAAGTTAGTTCAGAATAAATTTGAAAATTACACTTCTCAAAGAAACATAGCATTAGAACATGCCAATTATAATTGGATACTATTTATTGATGCCGATGAGCGCGTTTCAAATAAATTAAAAAGTGAAATTTTAGAAACTGTAAATAGCGAGACTACTCATTCTGCTTTTTATTTTTACAGAAAATTCATGTTTCAAGGGAGACACCTTCGTTTTAGCGGATGGCAAACCGATAAGAACATAAGATTATTTCTCAAAGATAAAGCCGAATATGTTAGCACCAAATTGGTTCATGAGAAATTAATCATCAATGGAACTGTTGGAAAACTAAAACATAAATTGATCCACCATTCGTATACCGATTATAATTCCTACAAGCAAAAAATGGTTTATTATGGTGAACTTAAGGCGAAGGAACTTTTGATGAAAGGATCAAAACCTAGCTTGTTACTTTATTATTTAAAACCAATTTATAAGTTCTTACACAGTTACCTTGTAAGATTAGGTATATTTGATGGTAAAAAAGGAATAATTATTTGCTACCTAAATGCATTAAGCATCCATGCTCGATATGCAGAATTTATAAAAATTAGCAAGACAAAATAAACTAGCTAAACAATCTTAGTTTATTTTTAATTCTTTTTTTTCTGTAAAATTTGTACTGAAACTCAGAGGTATATTTCCACAACGTATCAAAAACCAAGCTCTCCTCTTCATTAGATAATTTGGAATATTCTTTACTCATAATTTGTATCATATCTTGATATGGAGTCAATCGCGATAGGTTTTTCATTCGCTGCTCAAAAGTCATTTCTTTATGGAATATCATTCTGTTTAAATCAACTAAATAAAAAGAATATTCATTATCTTTTACTTTTTTAATCAAAGTATTTCCAGGTGAATGATCTAAAAATTCAATTCCGTTTTGATGTAATTTATAACAAAATGACATGAATTGTTTTAAGATCAGCTCACGATCAGGGTAGTTGTTGTTTTCAACCAAATCTCTAAACATTAAATCAAATTCTAAATGCTGACTTACATAATAACTTTTTTTAAAACCGAATATTGATTTTTCTTCGTAATAAGCAATGGGTTTTGGAGTTCCAATTCCTCTCTCTAACAACAAAGTCGCATAGGTATAGGATCTTTTAGCTTTAGATTCTCTAAAATAGTTGTAAATGATTTTATTAAACCAATTAGGGACTTTAAATGCCTTTATATTAATTACAGCTCCTTCATAATCAAATAATTTAATTATATTTCTACTACCCGCAATGAATAGTTTTCCTGAATTATCAAAATTATCGAGAATGCTTTGTAAGGCGCTGTTTATTTGCATATTAAAACTAATATAGTATTAATCGTTACGATTAATAGTTTTTAATAAATCTGAAAAAGTACCAAAAACATAGTTTTGAGACTTCATCGAATTAATAAAATTATCCATTCGTTGAATCATTTTTTCACCAGAATTTTTGGAAACATATCCAGGAAAATTGAATCTATTTTTATCTGTAATATCTGTAAATTCCCAAGGATGAAAATAAATATTTAAGTATTTATCCTTCTTTAGTGTGATTTTGGACAACCATTTGTATAAAAACAAAGGCAAATTATGAAATGACAACCAAAATAAAGGAAATCGAATAACGGGACTTACAGAAGCAGGAATTTGAATCACCCCCTCTTGCATGTAATACGTTCGAGGTTTATCAAGATTATTATATCTTCCTGGTAAAAAAGTGGGATTGATAGAGGAATTATAAATATATCCTGCTTTATAAATTTCTTTTTCATCCACCGGATACATTCTTGGCATGCGATACCCAATTATTTTTTGACCTGTTACTTCTTCCAATTTTAATTTGGATTCAAGCAAGTGTTCTACTTTAAAATCACTATGGAAATAACTATGAGAAGCAACTTCATGTCCTTCATTTACAATTCTTTCCATAACTTTTGGAGCATTAATTGCAAAAGTTGCTGTAGAAAAAAAAGTGGCTTTAACTTGGTGCTTTTTTAATAAGTCTAATATAGAATTTGTACCCTGAATTGAAATTGAAATTTGATCGTTAAAGTCAATTTCTCTTTCATATTCAAAGGGCATGTCAAACTCTTCAATATCAAAACTTAATACTATCATTTATAATTGGTGCTTCGTATTAAATAATTTGGGCGTTGTTTTGATTGAATAAACAGCTTACCAATATACATTCCAATTATTCCCAATACGATTAAATTAAGGCCGCCAAAAAATACAATCGTACTAATTACTGAAGCCCAACCCGAAATTACATGTCCGAAATAAATACTATAAAGAACATAACCTATGTAAAATACAAATGCAAAAAAGGACAAT
>JBILNU010000024.1:0-18000 GCA_044374815.1 Flavobacterium sp. | reverse complement strand
GCTTGGAGCAATAAAAGCATGGCAATTTCATGATGATTTTGTATTAAGTTCATTAAGCAAAATGATAATCAACAGAGATTTATTAAAAATCATTGTATTGGATGAAAAAGTAGATAAAGAAAAATTAGACCAATACAAGAGTAAATTGTTGAGTTTGTATTCTATTTCCGAAAAGGAGGCTAATTATTTTGTTTTTAAAGGAAAATTAAAAAACCAAGCCTACAACAAAGAAAGTGAGCCCATACGAATTTTAAAAAAAGATGGAAGTATTGAAAACTTAGTTGATTCTTCCGATCAGCTGCAAGTAAAAGCACTTTCAAAATCGGTAACTAAATATTACATCTGTTTTCCAAAAGTACTCATAGATATCTAGTGTTTAAATATAATTTCTTATTTTTGCAACTATTCATGTTCTATCAATTAGGATAGAATGTAATTTTGATTCAATGAAATTCACAGCAGAACAAATTGCAGGCATATTAAATGGCGAAGTAGTAGGTAATCCTAATGCTGAAGTGAGCAAATTGGCTAAAATAGAGGAGGGGATTCCAGGTTCACTGACCTTTTTATCCAATCCAAAATATCAAAATTACATTTATTCCACTCAAGCAACAATTACAATTATAAATAAAAACTTTGAACCAGAAAATCCAATTTCAACCACTTTAATTAAAGTTGATGATCCCTATCAAGCTTTTTCCAAACTTTTAGAATATTACAATCAAGTTAAATTAATGAAATCTGGAATTGAGCAGCCTTCTGTTATTTCTGAAGGAGTTACTTATGGTGATGATTTATATTTGGGTAGTTTTTGTTATGTTGGTAAGAATGTAAAAA
This sequence comes from Flavobacterium sp., assembly GCA_044374815.1. Taxonomy (GTDB): domain Bacteria; phylum Bacteroidota; class Bacteroidia; order Flavobacteriales; family Flavobacteriaceae; genus Flavobacterium. The sequence continues at coordinate 17,163 of JBILNU010000024.1, read as the reverse complement.
TTGGAAATAATGTAAAAATTTATCCCAATACTTTTATTGGTGACAATGTAGTAATTGGAGATAATTGTGTGTTTTTTGCAGGTGTTCGAGTTTATTCTGAAACCGAAATTGGAAATAACTGTGTTATACATTCAGGAGCCATTGTTGCTTCTGATGGATTTGGCTTTGCCCCACATGAAGATGGAACTTACAGTAAAATTCCACAAATAGGAAATGTAATTTTAGAAGATGATGTTGAAATTGGTGCATGCACTACTATCGATAGAGCAACAATGGGTTCTACAATTATTAGAAAAGGTGCAAAATTAGATAATCAAATTCAAATTGCTCATAATGTAGAAGTAGGAGAAAACACCGTTATTGCAGCTCAAACTGGAATTGCTGGTTCTACCAAAATTGGTAAAAACTGTATGATCGGTGGTCAAGTTGGAGTTGCAGGACACATTACAATTGGAGATAATGTAAGAATTCAAGCACAATCAGGAATCGGAAAATCGTTAAAAGACGGCGAAGTTGTGCAAGGATCTCCGGCATTTACTTATGGGGATTATAGTAAATCGTATGTTCATTTCAGAAATTTACCAAAAATTGTCACTGAAATTGAAGAAATAAAAAAGAAATTAGAATAAAATTTATACAAACAGAATTAATTATGGTAAAGCAAAAAACCATTCAAAGTGAAATTTCACTTACAGGTGTTGGATTACATACTGGTAAAGAAGTAAAAATGACTTTTAAGCCCGCACCTATAGATAATGGATTTACTTTTGTAAGAGTTGATTTGGAAGGAAGCCCAATAATCGAAGCTGATGCAAATTATGTGGTAAACACACAACGCGGAACAAATCTTGAAAAACTTGGAGTAAAAATTCAAACCTCTGAACATGTATTAGCAGCTTTTGTTGGACTTGATGTTGATAATGTAATTATTGAATTAAATGAATCGGAGCCGCCAATTATGGATGGTTCTTCAAAGTATTTTGTTGAAGCGATAGAAAAAGTTGGAGTTGTTGAGCAAGATGCAGAACGAAAATATTATGTGGTTAAAGAAGTAATTTCATTTGTAGATGATACTACTGGAAGTGAGATTATTGTAATGCCTTCGGATGAGTATCAAATTACTACCATGGTAGATTTTGGAACTAAAGTATTGGGAACTCAAAATGCAACACTTAAAAATATTGCCGATTTTAAATCGGAAATCTCTGATGCAAGAACTTTTAGTTTTTTACATGAGTTAGAAAACCTTCTAAACGAAGGTTTGATTAAAGGAGGTGATTTAAATAATGCCATAGTTTATGTAGATAAAGAAATATCTGCACAAACAATGGAAAGTCTTAAAAAAGCGTTTGGAAAAGATCAAATATCTGTTAAAGAAAACGGAATTTTAGATAACCTTACTTTGCATTATCCAAATGAAGCTGCGCGTCATAAATTACTTGATGTAATTGGTGATTTAGCATTAATAGGTACCCGAATTAAAGGTAAAGTAATTGCCAATAAACCAGGTCATTTTGTAAACACTCAATTTGCTAAAAAAATGTCTAAAATGATTAAAATAGAGCAAAAAAATCAAGTACCGGTATATGATTTAAATCTACCACCACTAATGGATATTCATCAAATTATGAATATTTTACCACACAGACCTCCCTTTTTGTTAATTGATAGAATCATCGAAATGTCTACATCACACGTGGTTGGTATGAAAAATGTAACCATGAATGAAAATTTCTTTATCGGACATTTTCCAGATGCACCAGTTATGCCAGGAGTTTTAATTATTGAAGCTATGGCCCAATCAGGTGGTATATTAGTATTAAGTACGGTTCCAGATCCCGAAAACTATCTAACTTATTTTATGAAAATAGATAATGTCAAATTCAAGCATAAAGTACTACCTGGTGACACCTTGATCTTTAAATGTGAGTTAATTACTCCAATACGAAGAGGAATTTGTCACATGCAAGCACACGCATATGCTAATGGAAAGTTAGTAGCAGAAGCGGAATTGATGGCCCAAATTGCTAAAAAACAATAAATCTATAAGGAAGTTTTTTTAATAATAAATACCTATTACATTTACCAAAAATATAACACTATATGAATCAACCATTAGCATATGTTCATCCAGGCGCCAAAATCGCTAAGAATGTTGTAATTGAACCATTTACAACTATTCATAATAATGTAGAAATTGGAGAAGGAACTTGGATCGGTTCAAATGTAACCATTATGGAAGGTGCTCGTATTGGAAAAAATTGTAATATTTTCCCTGGAGCAGTAATTTCTGCAGTACCTCAAGATTTAAAATTTGGAGGTGAAGATTCACTTGCAATTATTGGTGACAATACAACAGTTAGAGAATGTGTTACAATCAATAGAGGAACTATTGCATCTGGTCAAACTAAAATTGGAAACAATTGTTTAATCATGGCAACCGCACATATCGCTCACGATTGCCATATTGGTGATAATGCGATTATTGTAAATGGTGTGGCTTTAGCCGGACATGTTATTGTAGGAAATTATGCAATTATTGGTGGATTGGCAGCATTGCATCAATTCATTCATGTTGGTGATCACGCAATGATTTCAGGTGGATCTTTGGTAAGAAAAGATGTTCCGCCTTATACCAAAGCTGCTAAAGAGCCTCTATCTTATGTAGGAATCAACTCGGTTGGATTGAGAAGAAGAGGTTTTACTTCCGAAAAAATTAGAGAAATTCAAGATATCTACCGTATTCTTTACCAAAAAAACTTTAATACTTCTCAAGCTGTTGGAATCATAGAAGCAGAAATGGCTGCCTCTCCAGAGCGTGATGAAATATTAGATTTCATTAGAAACTCGTCTCGTGGAATTATGAAAGGATATTCAGGAGGATATTAATTTTCATTTATCAGATAAAAAAATAATCATTAAATTATAACATTAAACAAATATTAAAAATGGCATCTACTTCAGATATTAGAAATGGATTATGTATTAAATACAATCACGATATTTATAAAATTATCGAATTCTTACATGTAAAACCTGGAAAAGGTCCAGCTTTTGTAAGAACTAAATTAAAAAGTTTAACTAACGGAAAAGTATTAGAAAACACTTTCTCTGCAGGTCATAAAATTGATGATATCCGTGTTGAAACGCAAACGTTTCAGTTTTTATACAATGAAGGAGATCAATACCATTTCATGAATACAGAATCTTACGAGCAAATTACTCTTGAAAAAAAGATATTAGATGCACCTGAATTATTAAAAGAAGGGACTCTAGTAATGGTTCAAATAAATACCGAAACAGATATGCCTCTTTCTGTTGATATGCCTGCTTCTATTGTATTAGAAGTAACCTACGCAGAGCCAGGAGTAAAAGGAAATACAGCAACAAACGCTACAAAACCTGCAAAAGTTGAAACTGGTGCTTCAGTGAATGTGCCACTATTTATTAATGAAGGGGATAAAATTAAAATTGATACTGCTACAGGTTCTTACATGGAGCGTGTTAAAGAATAATTTTAATCATTAGTATCTTTATTTATTAAATGAAATTTTCTAAACCACACTCTTTACAAGATATTGCAGGAATTATTGGTTGCTCATTTATAGGATCAGCTGATTTCCCTGTTTATGGCATGAATGAAATTCATGTGGTTACCCAAGGTGATATTGTATTTGTGGATCATCCAAAATACTACGATAAAGCGCTTCAATCAGCAGCCACAATCGTATTGATAAATAAAGAAGTAGAATGTCCGGAAGGAAAAGCGTTATTAATTTCTGATGATCCATTCAGAGACTTCAATAAACTAACGAATCACTTCAAACCATTTACAGCTTCCAATGTTTCCATTTCTGAATCGGCAAAAATAGGAGAGGGAACCCTAATTCAACCCAATTGCTTTATTGGAAATAATGTTACTATTGGTAATAATTGTATTCTGCATGCCAATGTTACAATTTATGATAATTGCATAATTGGTGATAATGTAATTATTCAGGCAGGAACAATTTTAGGTGCTGATGCCTTTTATTATAAAAAGAGAGAAACTGGTTTTGATCAATTACTATCTGGCGGAAGAGTAGTAATAGAAAACAATGTTGGAATTGGTGCGCTTTGCACAATTGATAGGGGAGTAACCGGAGATACAACCATAGGTGAAGGTACTAAAATCGATAATCAAGTGCATGTTGGTCATGATTCGATAATTGGAAGAAAATGTTTGATTGCCGCACAAACAGGTATTGCTGGCTGTGTTGTGATTGAAGATGAAGTGACTTTGTGGGGACAAGTAGGAACCACTAGCGGAATTACAATCGGTGCCAAAGCAGTTATTTTAGGTCAAACAGGTGTAACTAAATCAGTTGAAGGAGGAAAATCTTATTTTGGAACACCAATTGAGGAATCTAGAGAAAAATTAAAACAGTTAGCCAATATTAAACGCTTACCTGAACTTCTAAAAAAATCATAAGTTATGACACCAAAAGAATTGGTATTAGATTTTTATAAAAATGATTTACTATTAAATCAATCGGAGGTAAAAGAATTTTTGCATCCCGAATTGATAATCGAATGGAATAGCAGCAAGGGATTTGTTCAAATGGATTATGATGATGTCATGAGATTGACTTCTGATTTAAGTAAAGCTTATGTGCGTTCTAAAATGAGAATTACACATGTTGTTGCTGAAGGACAAATGGTTTCTCTTCGTTATTCCCATTTTGTAAAAACATTTGAAAACCCTAGAGAGGAAATGTTATTAGCTCATTTTTTTGTTATTTGGGAAATCAAAGACAATAAATTATATCGAGGCTATCAAATGAGTCAATTCAATTAATCAAACTATAGAAAAATTTATCAAGATTTATAAAAAAACTAATGGCTATTTACTAAATACTAATTACTATTTTATACTTTTGCATCACAAAAAATAAAAAATTATAATAAATATATCATGAGCGTTTTAGTTAACAAAGATTCAAAAATAATTGTACAAGGTTTTACTGGAAGTGAAGGAACTTTTCACGCACAGCAAATGATTGAATACGGGACCAATGTGATTGGTGGAGTTACTCCAGGAAAAGGAGGTTCGACTCATTTAGACCGTCCGGTATTTAATACTGTAAAAGATGCGGTAGATAAAGCAGGTGCAGACACTACTATTATTTTTGTTCCACCAGCATTTGCTGCAGACGCCATCATGGAAGCTGCCGATGCAGGCATCAAAGTTATTATTTGTATTACTGAAGGTATACCGGTTGCTGATATGATCAAAGCATATGATTATATAAAAGGAAGAAATTGTCGATTGATTGGTCCGAACTGTCCAGGAGTTATTACTCCGGGTGAAGCTAAAGTTGGTATTATGCCAGGTTTTGTTTTCAAAAAAGGATCTGTTGGGATTGTTTCAAAATCGGGAACTTTAACATATGAAGCTGCTGATCAAGTAGGAAAACAAGGATTAGGTGTAACAACTGCAATTGGTATTGGTGGAGATCCAATTATTGGAACTACTACAAAACAAGCAGTTGAATTATTAATGAATGACCCCGAAACGAATTGTATCGTAATGATTGGTGAAATTGGTGGTCAACTTGAAGCAGATGCAGCTAAATGGATAAAAGCAGATGGAAACAGAAAACCAGTTGTAGGATTTATTGCTGGTGAAACAGCTCCAAAGGGTCGTACAATGGGTCACGCTGGAGCTATTGTTGGTGGATCTGATGATACAGCTGAAGCAAAAAAACGCATCATGAGAGAATGCGGAATTCACGTTGTTGATTCTCCAGCAGAAATTGGTAAAAAAGTTAAAGAAGTATTAGGATAAACTATTACCTAGATTATAAATAAAAAGCCCTACAATTTGTAGGGCTTTTTATTTAATAAATTAATTTGGAAAAGGATTGGACCATCGTGCATCGGTATAAACCGCAGTTCCCGATAAGGTTCTTATAAATGCTACAACAGCATTAACTTCTGTAGCTGTTAGATGGAGTTTTTGCCCAAAGCCGTTTGGTCTTAATCTAGGGTCTAAATTATTATTTCCAGGAGCTATATTAATTGTGCCATAATGTCCTATTGCAGCTTGGAGCGAAGTTATCACTCCCGTATGCATCATTGGTCCATTTGTAGTTCCATCAACTTTAACTAAATCTCTTAATGATGGTGCTCTGGTATTTAATAAATCTAAGTTGCTACTTCCAATAGTACCGATGATCCCATTATTTCTAGAATTCGGATTAATATCAAATTCCGGAGCAGCATGACAACCTGCACAACCTAAGCCACCCGAAGTTCTGTTGCCTGTTGCATCAAAAACTGGCGGAGTTAAAAACAAATTTTTACCTGTATTTTCTTGTGCAGTATAATTTGAAAATGGCTGATTATCATTATTTGCAGAAGCTCTTCCAATATCATATTTTGAATCAAATGATTGTATACTTCTTATAAATTGTCCTAACGCAAGTTGCATTTTATTTTCAGTTATTTCTTCAGATCCATATACATATTGGAATAGTTCTTTGTAATAGCCAATATTACTAAGTTTTGAAATCAAATCACTAAAAGATTGGTCGCCATTTGTTCCGCTATATCCCATTTCTCCATGGTTTCTAATTGGTTGCGTAGTTTGAGCTTCTAATGAAGCAGCTCTTTCATCCCAGAAAAATTTACTTTCATTTGAAAATCGGGTATTGATTAAGCGCATTGAATGTCTTTCGGTAGTACCATTAACACCTGTACTTGCTACTGCTACATCGCTAAAAGCATTAGCTTGTTGATGACAACTTGCACAAGAGATGGTGTTGTTTGAAGATAGTTTTTTGTCATAAAATAAAACTCTTCCTAGCGTTGCTCCTTTATTGGTAATCGGATTAACCGATGAATTGTCTTTAGTAATGTAAGATGGAATAAATTGATTTTGATAATTTAATAAGTTATCTAAATCAATATTTGAATCAAAAGTCGCTTTTACATTAGGGTAGTTCTGAATTGATTGGTAATCGTTTGATTTGCTGCAAGATGCGAATATAATTGATGCTAAAAATAAATATTTTAATGCTTTCATATGATTTTTATTTGTTGGTTTATATAACTTAAGACTAAAGTAGTTTAAAATGGTTTAATATAATGCTATTTAAAAATTTAATTACTTAAATAATTTTATAATTTAATTATAAACTAAATTGCATATATAATTGCAAATTGCAACTAAACTACTTTAATTGTATTTCTTATATTTGCAACTCAATAAACAAATAAATACAATTATTCATATGAAATTATTGGAAGGAAAAGTCGCTATCATTACGGGCGCAAGTCGAGGAATTGGAAGTGGAATTGCAAAAGTATTTGCACAACACGGAGCCAATGTAGCTTTTACTTATAGCTCATCTGCAGAATCGGCTTTGGAATTAGAAAATGAATTAAATGCTTTAGGAATTAAATCAAAAGGATATAAATCTAACGCTGCAAATTTTAATGAGGCACAAGCATTAGTTGACGCGGTTTTAGAAGATTTTGGAACGGTAGATGTATTAATTAACAATGCGGGTATTACAAAAGACAATTTATTGATGCGAATGAGCGAAGAAGATTTTGATAATGTAATTGAAATCAATTTGAAATCGGTATTCAACATGACTAAAGCAGTTCAAAAAATCATGCTGAAAAATCGAAGTGGTTCAATTGTAAATATGAGCAGTGTAGTAGGGGTGAAGGGTAATGCTGGTCAAGCTAATTATGCTGCTTCAAAAGCCGGTATGATTGGATTTACAAAATCTATTGCTTTAGAATTAGGTTCTAGAAACATCCGTTGTAATGCTATTGCACCAGGATTTATTGAAACCGAAATGACGGCTAAATTAAATGCCGATGTAGTTCAAGGATGGAGAGATTCTATTCCATTGAAACGTGGTGGAACTCCCGAAGATGTTGCAAATGCTTGCTTGTATTTTGCTTCTGATATGAGCGCCTATGTTTCTGGTCAAGTACTAAATGTTTGTGGCGGAATGTTAACTTAATTGTTGCCGTTTTACAAACAGAATTTGATATAACCAAATAATGAATACTTCCACTATTTTATTAATTCTCCTTTCTGTTTTAATAGCAAGTGGATTTTCTTATTTTCAATATTTATTTAAAGCCAAAAGTTTGTCGGCTACGACCAAGCTATTGGCTTTTTTACGTTTTATAACCGTATTTGGAATTCTACTATTACTAATTAATCCAGTTATTACTCGAAGTACTTTCGAAACAATCAAGACTCCACTTCCTATAGTTGTAGATAATTCAGCGTCAATTACCGATTTAAAAGCGGATGCGAATACTAAAGAAGTTTATAACAAGCTAGTTTCAAATTCTAATTTAAAAGAAAAGTTTGATGTCCAATCATATGGTTTTGATTCTGAATTTAAATCGTCTGAAATCTTTGATTTTAAAGGGAAACAAACTAAAATTGACTTAGTAGCATCAAATTTAAATAGTATTTATAAAAATAGAATTTTTCCTATAGTTTTAATTACCGATGGAAATCAAACATCTGGAACTGATTATGTATTTAGTTTTAATCAAAATAATAAAGTTTACCCAATTGTAGTAGGGGATACAACCACTTATTTAGATTTAAAAATAAATACCATAAATGTAAATAAATATGCTTTTCACAAGAATAAATTCCCGGCAGAGGTTTTTTTACAGTATACTGGAAGTAAGTCGGTTTCTGCTAAATTTACTATTTCTCAAGGAAATGAAACATTTGTAAGTCAGAGTATTTCCTTTTCTCCAAATAAAAAATCGGAAGTTGTAAATGTATTGCTACCTGCCAATAAAACAGGAGTTCAAATTTATAATGCTAAAATAGCTTCTTCAGAAACTGAAAAAAACAGTTATAATAACACTAAGAAATTTGCCGTTGAAGTAATCGATCAAAGATCAGAGGTAGCTCTAATTTCTTCAATTAATCACCCCGATTTAGGAGCAATTAAACGAGCAATTGAAACTAATGCCCAACGAAAAGTAACCATCATTAAGCCGAATCAAATTAATTCTTTAGGTAATTATAATGTATTGATTTTATATCAACCTACAGCTGAATTTAAATCAATTTTTGATTCAAATAAAAATTTGAAGATAAATACCTTTATTATTACTGGCAATAAAACCAATTTTAACTTTTTAAACCAATATCAATCTGATTTTGAATTTAAAATGTCTTCTCAAAAAGAAGATTATTTGGCAAGTTTTAATTCAAATTTTAATCTTTTTGCATTAGATAATATAGGATTTGATAGTTTTCCTCCACTTGAAAATCCTTTTGGAACCATTACCGCTAAACCAAATGTTACTACATTATTGAGTTCAAGTATTCGGAATGTTCCAACAAATGCACCTTTGCTTGCATTTTCTGAAACTTCAGGTAAAAGATGTGCTTACTTATTTGGTGAGAATATATGGAAATGGAGAGCTGATAGTTATGTAAATAAAAAATCTTTTAATGAATTTGATGTTTTCTTAGATAAAACGATGCAATTTTTAGTATCAAATGATTCTCGAAAGTCACTAGTAGTCAATCATGAGCGGTTCTATAATTTAGTTGATGCTATAGAGATTTCTGCTCAATATTTTAATAAAAACTACGAGTTAGATGAAAAAGCACGCTTAACAATAGCGGTAACAAATTCAAAAACGAAACAAATTAAAAAGTTCGATTTATTGAAATCCAACTCCAATTTCAAGGTTAATTTAGATGGATTAACTCCGGGCAACTATACTTTTCAAGTAAAAGAACTAAATTCAAATTCAAGTTATTCGAGTTCTTTTGAAATAATCGATTTTAATATTGAAAAACAATTTGTAAATCCAGATTTACCAAAATTAAAGCAACTTGCATCCCATACAAATGGATTGACTTATGTGCCAAATCAAGTTGAACAATTAATTAAAAATCTATTAGAAAACCCTAACTATAAAATGCTTGAAAAAACTTCGATTCAAAAAACACCACTTATCGATTGGTATTGGTTATTACTTCTTATTGTTCTTTCACTTTCAGTTGAATGGTTTGTAAGAAAATACAATGGTTTATTGTAGATTAACAAATATATTTTTAATTTATAATAATTTTTTCCTAGGATATTAATAAATAATGGTATTATACTTTATTTATCTTCCCATGATGTAAATTTATTTTATTAATTTTATAGTAAGTAACTAATTTAAAATATTTATATCATGAATGACGCGCATTTACATTTGGTAGTAAACCATTTTCCAATTATTGGAACAATTTTAGGTTTAGGAGTAGTAGTTATTGGTATTGTTTTCAAAAATAAAAGCGTAATCAATACTGCTTATGGTCTATTTATAATTGCCGCACTCTTTGCAGTCGCTAGTATGACAACAGGTGAAGGGGCAGAAGAGCTAGTAGAGGATATGCCAAATATTGGCAAAAAAATAATTCATAAGCATGAAGAAGCCGCAGAAAAATTAGCATTTATATTATATGCTTTAGGAACTGTATCTCTTGTTGGTATCTATTTGAATTTAACTAATAATGCAAAATCAAGAATAGTAACCTATTTAGTAATTATTTTAGCTGCTGTAGGTGTATTTTTTGCTCAAAAAACAGGAACCACAGGCGGAGAGATCAGACATACAGAAATAAGAACTTCTGATTCTAATGAAAATTCAACACAAATAGAAAGCAAGCAAGACGAAGATTAATTCTAAATTCAAAGTCAAGAAATATGAGATTTCATACCAGAAAATGGGTTAAGCCAGAAGATTTAAATCCAAATAGTACTTTGTTTGGAGGTAGACTTTTAGCTTGGATTGATGAAGAAATAGCACTTTATGCTATTATTCAATTAGAAAGCCCAAGAATTGTGACCAAACACATGTCGGAAATTAACTTTAGAAGTTCGGCTAGGCAGGGAGATATTGTGGAAATAGGTATTGATGTCTTAAAGTTTGGAACTACTTCATTAACATTGACTTGTGAGGTTCGCAATATGATGACCAAAGAAACCATTATAACCATTGATCAAATTACCATGGTAAGCGTTGACTTAAATGGGAAACCACAAGCCCACGGAAAAACCAAAATAGAGTATGTTGAAGATAGATTAAAGAATAATTTAATTTGATTTTTCTGTAGTAATTTCAAATAACTCCAAATCAAAATAAGCAATTGAGGCAATGATATGATCAAAAATATCTGCCATAATATGCTCGTATTGCTCAAATCGTTGATCTTTTGAAAAAGCATAAATCTCAAGAGGCATACCTTGCGAAGTAGGTTGTAACTGTCTACATAGTAAAATCATATCCTTATTTATTCCTGGATGAGTTTCTAAATAACGGGTAATGTACTTTCTGTACAAACCAAAATTGGTGATATTTCTTCCGTTAATAGCTAATGACTTATCTACATTGTGGGTTGTATTGTATTTATTTATTTCAAATTGTCTCGTATCGATGTAATCTGAAATGAGCTGGATTCGTTTTAATTTAATTAATTCAGATTCCGATAAAAAGCGGATACTTTTTGCCTTAACTAAAATATGTCGCTTAATGCGACGCCCATCCGATTTAAGCATCCCACGCCAATTTCTAAATGAATCAGAAATCATACTATAGGTGGGGATTGTTGTTGTTGTGTTATCAAAATTTCTAACTTTAACTGTTGCTAAGTTAATTTCAATTACATCACCATCTGCTCCATATTTATCAAAAGTAATCCAATCCCCAATTCGAACCATGTCGTTTAAGGAAACTTGGACACTTGCAACAAATCCTAAAATGGTATCCCTAAAAATTAATAAAATAATTGCCGATATCGCTCCAAGAACTCCAAGTAGGGTATTTAAATTGATATCGAAAATTTTAGAAATAATAATTCCGATGCAGAATATCCAGATAATAATCATGATTACTTGAACATAACTATCAATAGGTTTATCACTTAATCTAGGTTTTTCTTTGATGTATTCACTGGTGGCTTTTAATATGCTTCGTACTATCCAAAGTGATAATAATACAATATAAACTCCAACCATTTTACCAAAAACCGATTGCCAATAATCGTAATTTTCTAAAATAACTGGAACCGATTTATATATAAATAAAAACGGAATTAAGTGTGCAATGTATTTTGCAGTTTGATTTGAAACCAATAAGTCGTCAAAATGAGTTTTGGTTTTCCTTGCAATAATAGCCATTGAAGCAACTAAAATTAATCGAAAAACAACATAAATCACATAAGCAATAACACACAATATAAATATGTTTACTACTAAACTAATATAAGCTGAAGTTATATCTCCAAGTGAGATTTTGCGCAATAATGGATACAACCATCCGTATATTTTAACTAAAAAATCATGCATTTTTCAAATATTTTTTTTCAATATAAAAGGCACCAAACGGAATTAATGAACCTAAAATAATAACCAAAGTATCTTTTATACTCCAATTAAGTTTAGACTTTACAAAAAAAGTAAGATACAAATAGGCAATAAACAGAATTCCATGGGCCATTCCTATAGGAAAAAGTAACATTTTATATAGTTCTGGATTAGATTGCTTGTTAAATAACATATTTGCTAAAAGAACTAAATAGGATAATCCCTCTGAAATAGCAACAACTTTAAAAAACTTGATCATAATAAATTAACTTTGATTGCAAAATTAAGTATTACAATAGAAATAAAACAATTTTCTGGGTTACTTTTGCATTAATTTAGCAATTACTATGAGCAAGCGAGATCTAAAAAAGTATTTATTCGATTTAAATAAAGAGCAACTTGAAGAGCAAATCATGGAGTTGTATGACAAGTTCAAAGAAGTTAAAATTTATTATGATTTTGCTTTTAATCCAAATGAAACGAAATTAATTAAAGAAGCTAAGATCAAGGTTACAAATGAATATTATCCAATTAAAGGCAAAAAAGCCAAAATGCGCCGTTCGATAGCTCAAAAATTTATCAAACACTTTGTCTCACTTGGTATGGATGCCTATCTCATTGCTGATTTAATGCTTTACACTATTGAAATAGCCCAAAGCTATTCCTCAGAAAAAGAAATAAAACAAGAGGCTTTTTATAAAAGCATGCTAACTTCCTTTCAACAAACTATTCATTTTATGAATGAAAAAGGAATTATTTCCGAATTCAAGAGTAGAGTAGAAGCCGTTTATGAAAATACGGTTAGTCAGAAGTGGTTTAATAACTATGAATTTCAAATTCTACTTGAAAAATTAGATTATTTGTAGAATAATTTAAAATAATTATGGTGAAACCTTTTTTTAGATGTAGTTTTGCAAAATTGTAAAATTGCTATGTCAAAAAAAGAACTACTTCTTGAAATTGAAGAAAAAAAAGAACTCTATGGTTACCAAAAAGGTGACATAGACAAGATTTTTGAACGCATAGACAATGCTCCGTCTAATTATCATTTATTATATCAATTGCCAACTGGCGGGGGAAAAACCGTTATTTTTTCTGAAATTACCCGAAGATATTTAGAAAAACACAATAAGAAAGTAGTGGTGCTAACCCACAGAATTGAACTTTGCAAACAGACTTCTAAAATGCTTAAGGCATTTGATGTAAAAAACAAGGTTATTAATAGCGCTATTAAAGAACTACCAGATCAGGATGAATATTCGTGTTTTGTAGCCATGATTGAGACTTTAAAAAATCGTCTTAATGATGAAAAATTAGAAATACAAGATGTTGGTTTACTGATAATTGACGAAGCTCACTTCAATTCATTTAGAAAGTTATTTAGTGCTTTTTCAAATGCCTTTATTCTAGGCGTTACTGCAACTCCTTTAAGTTCTAATATTAAGCTACCAATGTATAAAAACTACAATGAATTGATTGTAGGCGATACCATTCAAAACCTTATTGATAAAGGATTTTTAGCAAAAGCAACTACCTATAGCTATGATGTTGGATTAACCTCACTAAAGGTGGGTATTAACGGAGATTATACAGTTAAATCTTCAGAAGATTTATATTCCAATATGGTGATGCAAGAAAAGCTCTTGCATGCTTACACAGAAAAGTCTTTAGGTAAGAAAACTCTAATATTTAATAACGGAATTCACACCTCATTATATGTATACGACAGTTTCAAAAATGCTGGATACAACATCCGACACCTTGATAATACCACTTCAGCCGAGGAACGAAAAGAGACATTAAGTTGGTTTAAGAAGACTCCGGATGCAATATTGACTTCAGTAGGAATATTAACCACAGGATTTGACGAACCCACTGTTGAAAGCATCATACTGAACCGTGCTACAAAATCATTAACACTTTATTTTCAAATGATTGGCCGTGGATCAAGGAGATTGCCAAATAAAGATAGTTTTATTATTATTGATTTAGGAAACAACGCATTACGATTTGGATTATGGAATAATCCAGTTGATTGGCAGCATATTTTTAAATCTCCAGAATATTATTTAGAAAACCTTAGAGATGATACCGAAATTGAAAGTAATTTCAAATATGTAATGCCGCCAGAATTGGCTGCTAAGTTTAAAAATTCTGAGAATATTCATATGGATATTATGGAAGAATTTAAAATTACCGTTCGTTCTAATTTAAAAGCCAAAACAATTATTGATAAATCTTTAGAGCAACATGCAAAAATGTGTGTTGACAATACTAACGATTTAGTTTCTGCAAGAAGATTATCCAAAGAGCTCGTTGATGATATTGAATTTAGAATTAAGCAATATTGTTCATGTCTTGGTAATGTTTCAAAAAACTACAGAAGTTGGCTTATAGAAGATTACAATTCGCGTTTAACCGTTACTATTGGTAAGATTTACAGAATAAAGATCCTTAATGAACTGGATTAATTCTTTTTCTATTATTGAACTATAATTTATATTATGTAAAATAGAATATTTATAACTAGTTCTAATAATGGTTTAAAAATATGTTAGTAAAGTTATTTAACAATCCTTCTATTACTCTTCTCCCTTTATTATTTTTGTAGTATATTTATACAAATCAAATAAATTCAACATTTATGGAAAATGCTATTACCCAACGTATAGCAAACTTTTTAAAAGAATACGAACCGTTTAGTTATCTTTCTTATGAAGATTTAATTAAGATTGTTTCTACTATTCGTGTAATCAATTTAGAAAAACATAAATCGTTGTTTCAAATTAATGATACATTACACGATGCTTTTTATGTAGTTGCTTCAGGTGTAATTCATTTAACCGTTATTTCAGACGCTGAAGAAACATTATTAAATAAATGTTATGCGGGTGATATTTTTGGTTTACGTCCTTTCTTTGCAAAGAACAACTATCAAATGACTGCTAAAGCTCGTGAAGAAAGCATCGTATATGCTATCCCCATTTCAACTTTCAAGCCTTTTGTGGCTCAAAACTCGACTGTATTGGAGTTTTTATTAGAAAGTTTTGCTGTAAATACTAAAAATAGTCTAGATAATAAAAATCATACTTTAATTTCTGATAATGTTTCTTATTCTGATAATCAATCGGATATGCAGTACTTTCAGTCGTTAAATTACAATAAAACCCCTTTAAAAATTGGTCACGATACTCTTATAAAGGATGCTGCTCAATTGGTTACCGAAAACATGTTTGATAATGCGTTAATAACTGATCAGAGCTACCCAATTGGCATTGTGACTGATAAAGATTTCAGATCTAAAGTTGCTACCGGAAGATACCCGCTTACCAATCCTGTTAGTAAAATTATGGCTTCCCCGGTTATTACGGTTACTGAAAACATTTCGGTTGCTGAAGCCCAATTGGTAATGTTAAAACATGCAGTTACTCACCTTTGCGTAACCAAAGACGGTACCGATAAATCGGAAGTTAAAGGAATAATATCAGAGCATGATCTTGTTGTAGCTCAAGCAAATAATCCTGGCATTCTTTTAAAAGAAATAAAAAAGTCTCAATCAGCTAAGGATTTAAAACTTGTTCGAAACAAATTAACAGACATTATTCAATCTTCTTTAAACAAAAACATTCCACTTACACATATTAGCAGCATTGTTGGAGAAATTACTTTAGCTATTGTAAAACGTGCAGTTGAGCAAGCTATTTTAGAATTGGGCTCACCTCCTGCTCGTTTTGCATGGTTATGCATTGGAAGTCAAGGTAGAAAAGAACAATTATTGTTAACCGATCAGGATAGTATTTTAGTTTTTGAAGATGTCACTCCAGAAAAATACAGAGATGTAAAAGACTACTTTTTAAAGTTAGCTCGAAAAGCTACCGCTACATTAGAAAAAGTTGGATATAACAATTGCCCAAATGGGCACATGGCAAGTAATATGATGTGGTGTAAATCATTGACTGACTGGGTAAAACAATACAATAATTGGATGAATACTCCAGGTGAAAGTACCAATGAAATAAGCAGTGTGTTTTTTGATTATGAAATGGCATTTGGTGAACAAAAAATCGAAGATGCGATAACCGATGTTATTTTTTCTAATATTAAAAACAAAGTACTTTTCTTAGATTATTTAGGAAATGACACCATAAAAAAACCAACGCCACTGAACTTCTTCAAGAAATTCAACATTGAAGAAGAAGGAGAACATAAAGGTAAATTTGATATCAAAACTAGAGCATTAATGCCACTAATTGATGGTGCTCGATTGTTGATTTTAAGCAATAATATTAAAGGGGTTAATAGTACTTATTTAAGATTCAAGCAATTAGCAATGATTGATCCAAAATATTCTGAGGTATATTTAAATTGTGCGGATGCTTATTTGGTATTATCCAAGTTCAGAACTTTAGAGGGATTAAAAAATGATTCGTCAGGTCAATATATCAATATGGAAGAATTAAGTAAAGTAGATAAAGAAAAATTAAAAAATGCTTTAGCTCCCATGAAAGAACTTGAAGAATTGATTAAAGATAAAATTCAATTAACACAGTTTTCTTAAATTATGATTGATTGGTTAAAAAATAGCAATAAAAATTCCCCTGAGTTTTGGAAAACCTACTTATCAAAATTTGACACTAAATCCAATCGGTATGTGGTTTTGTGTACCGAAACCAGTGGTTTGAATCCCAAAAAAGATGTAATATTATCCTTTGGTGCAGTATCAGTTATTGAAGATAGCATTCATATTGGAGATATTTTT
>JBILNU010000023.1:0-18018 GCA_044374815.1 Flavobacterium sp. | reverse complement strand
TTTGTCCTTTGTAGGTGCTTCCTAATGCTTCTGCACTGTCTTCAAGAATTGGAATAGTATATTTATCAGCAACTTCTCTGATTGCTTCAATTTGATAAGGCACTCCGTATAAATGTACTGCAATAATCGCCTTTGGTTTCTTTCCTTTTTGGATTCGAGCTAAAATAGCTTCTTCTAATGCTATCGGACAAAGGTTCCAAGTTTGTGTTTCGCTATCTACAAAAACAGGTGTGGCACCAAGATATAAAATTGGGTTTGCCGATGCTGAAAATGTCATGCTCTGGCAAATTACTTCATCACCCGCTTGTACACCTAATAAAATTAAACCTAAATGTATAGCGGCTGTGCCTGAACTTAATGCGCCTACGTGAGCATTATTCCCCAAATAGTTTTCTAAGTCTTGTTCTAATCCGTTTACGTTTGGTCCCAAAGGCGCCACCCAATTGGCATCAAAGGCTTCTTGTATGTATTGTTGTTCGGTTTCTCCCATGTGTGGCGAGGAAAGCCATATTTTTGAATTATTCATTTTCTATAGAATTATATTTTATAATTTTTCCAGGATTTCCAACAATCACAGCATAATCAGGAACATCATTTAGCACAACTGTTCCTGCGCCAATGGTTGCCCATTTTCCTATTTTAACACCTTGGATAATAGACGACCCAATTCCTATATGAGCGCCTTCTCCTATGGAAACATTTCCAGCCAAAGCGGCATTTGGTGATAGGTGTACAAAATTATCTAAAATACAATCATGTTCTATAACCGCGCCTGAATTAACGATACAATGTTTCCCTACTTTAACATTGGGATTTAAAATTGCACCCGCCATAATAACGGTGCCTTCTTCTATAGTTACATGAGTAGCTATAATTGATGTTGGATGTATTGCTGTTAGATAATTAGTAAATATTTGACTCACTATCTTTTGTCTTGTTTTATTATTTCCAATTGAAATAATTAAAGATTTATTATGAAAAAAATTTGTTTCTGGTGTCTTAATAACTGGAATGTTGAAAATTTCATCGACAATTGGTTTATCATCAATAATACCTTCAATTACATCTAAATTTGATTTTTGAATGATATCAATTACCACTTTACAATGTCCGCTAGCTCCAAATAAATACATATTAGTTTCCTTTAAATGTTTCTGCTGAAACTGAATTTTCAGCGGTTATTCCTTCTCGTTTAAACACTTTTTTAATTGTTAAAAATAAAATTTTACAATCTAATACAAATGAGATATTATCCACATACCAAGTATCATATTCAAATTTTTGTTGCCAACTGATAGAATTTCTTCCGTTTACTTGTGCCCAACCCGTAATACCTGGTTTTACCTCATGTCTTCTATTTTGCGATTCGTTATATAAGGGCAAATATTCGGGTAGCAAAGGTCTTGGCCCTATCAAACTCATATCTCCTTTTATCACATTCAATAATTGTGGGATTTCATCTAAAGAAGTCTTTCGGACAAAAGCACCTATTTTAGTCAATCTCTCTGCATCAGACAATAAATTGCCTTCATTATCTTTTTTATCATTCATGGTCTTGAACTTTATTATTTTAAATATTTTGCCGTTTTTGCCCGGTCTTAGTTGAAAAAAGAACGGTTTTCCTTGATTTGCAATAATCAAAAGTAAAATAACTAATAACAAAATTGGAAAAGATATACTAAAAACAACTAAAGAAAAGATGAAATCTATTAAGAATTTTAAATAACTTCTATACATTATGCTGCTTATTTTCAATTAACAAATTATTATATTCATTTAATAAAGCATCCCAAACTAATTGTTGTTCAAAACGATATACTATTTTGTCTCTTGCATTACTTGCTAATTGATTTCTCCATACATCATCATTAATTATTTTTTGCATTGAAGAAAATAGTGATTCAATATCTTTTGAAGGAATAATAGTACCGTTTATACCTTCTTCAATAATTTCATTACAACCATTTATATTTGAAACTATACTAGGCAGTCCCATAGAACCTGCTTGCATAACAACATTAGGAAATCCTTCACGATAGCTAGGAAAAACCAAACAATTACTTATAGCAAAATAAGGGCGTACGTCTCTTTGAAAACCAACTGAAATAATATTTGAATTTGTTTCGATTTCATTAATTGTATGTTTAAATAAGGGATCCAAATCAGGTTCAAGCCCACCAACTAAAAGTAATTTTACATTACAATTTTTTATTTTAGAAAACGCAGCAATTAATTCATTAATTCCTTTATCTCCTACCAATCGTCCAACAAAGACAAAAACAAAATCTGTTTTTTGAATGTTTAATTTAGTTTGTAATTCGCGCTTTTGTTCTTCCGAAATTCTTTCTGAATCGAAATAAGTTGTATCAATTCCATTAGAGCTTCCATTTGCAATAACTTTCATTTTTACAGATGATCCTAATTTTTGATTAACGATAAATTCATACAACCCTTTTGAATTAGGATATACTTTTGTGGCACAAGCATAAGTAACTTTTTCAACAAAATTTAATACTTTGCGTTTCATTCCTGTAGCTTCCATTAAGGGCAATCCGGCAACAGTATGTAATCTGATAGGTACATTTGCCAACTTTGCGGCCAACATTGAAACTATACCCGCTTTAGGCGTATGGGAATGAACAATTATAGGTTTTTCTTTCTTAATTACTTTGTAAAGATGATAGACAGAAAAAAAATCATTAATTGGAGTAATTTTTCTACTCATTTCAATCTCAATTACTCTAATTTCTTCTTCTTTACTTACTTCGTGCAATGTGCTGCCAGCACTTGAAACTCCAATGACTTCAAATCCGTTGGTTGACATAAATTTGTGTTGCCCTTTCAATAATATTTTAAGAGATTCCGGTACTGTTGTAACTCGGAATAATTTAGGCTTCATACGTATTTTTATACCATTTTTGAAAACAATAATAGGTCCAAACTCTAAAAGTATTGTCCATTTTTGAACTCAAGTGATCTTCTACCATTTTTGAAATAACATCAAATTGAAATATATTTTGTTTGATGATAAATACTTTATCAATATACGATAATAATTCTGAACGCAACTCCGAACGCAACCAATCACCAACAGGCACTCCAAAACCTTTTTTGGATTTATTTAAAAACTCTTTTGGAAAATAACCTTTAAAAGCTTCTTTAAGAATGTGTTTTTTATCCCAACCATTTATAAGATAGGAATCTGGTAATTGATTGGTAAAATCCCAAAGTTCTTTATTTAAAAATGGAGCCCTGCACTCTAAAGAGGCTAACATACTTGTTCTATCCACTTTAACCAACATGTCTCCTTCTAAGCTCAATTGCTTGTCAATGGCTCTAAAATTTTCTATTGTATTATTTTTAGCATTTATTATATTTTTATAATAATTTAAGGTGTTTGGTTTATAAATATTTGATTGTATTATTTCTTTTAATTCATATTCATTAAATCCTAAAGAAATAATATTGTAATAAAAATCGCCTTCGTAGTTGATCGATTTGAGCAATCTATTTGCTTTAAATTTCAATCCTCTTGAATCCTCTTTAGAAGCTAACAATTTATTGGCTAAACTCAAACCCCTTCTATGTATACTTTGTGGAATTAGGGTAGTGTATTTTTGGTTTAACTTACCCATATAGTATTTGTTATATCCACCAAAAACTTCATCGCCACCATCACCTGTCAAAGCTACTTTTACATAGTCTTTAGTTTTTTTGGAAACCAAATACGTTGCCAACGCAGAAGAATCGGCAAAAGGCTCATCAAAATTCAATATGATTTCATCAATATTGGCTGTTAAATTTTTTTCTGAAATAATGAATTCGTGATGATTACTATTAATTAACTTAGATACCAATCGAGACTTATCTGATTCATCAAAAGATTTTTTATCAAAACCAATAGAAAAGGTGTCGATTTTTTTTTCTTGTTGTTGAGCAAGACATAGAGATACTACTGATGAATCAACACCTCCTGACAAAAATGTTCCTAATGGAACATCAGATATAGATCTTGATAATACACTTTTTTGAACTAAATCATGGGTTACTTTAGTTGCTTCTTTTTTTGATTGAAAAGTAAACTTAGATATTGGCTTATCTATTTCAATAATTAAGTATTTATTTTCATTACAATCCAATTCGATATAATGATTAGCCTCCAATTTATGTATGTCTTTGTAAATAGTAAACGGTGCTGGGATGTATGTCAATTGAAAATATAATGACAAACTAGTTGCATCAATTTCTGGTTTGCTTGGTAATATTTTTACTAACGATTTTAATTCGGAACCCCAAACAAAACTTGCTTCTGATTTAGTATAATACAACGGCTTCTCACCAAAAAAATCTCGAGCTATATAAACCTTTCCAATAGTTTTATCATAAATACTAAAAGCAAACATCCCGTCTAACTTACCAAAAGATTGTACTCCTTCTTTTTCATAAAGTTTTAAAATTACCTCTGTATCAGAGTTGGTTTTAAATATACATCCTTGATTAATTAATTGCTCTTTTAACATTTTATAATTAAATATCTCCCCATTAAAAACAATTACTTTAGAGCTATCCTCTGAATAAATAGGTTGATTACCAGTACTCAAATCAATAATTGATAGCCTTCGCATCCCCATTGCAATTGAGTAATTACCACTATCTTCTACAAATTCTCCCGCTGCATCAGGACCTCTGTGAATAATAAGATTATTCATAGCTGTTAATTGCTCAGATAGATTATCTATTTTATTAAGTGCTAATAAACCGTTAATTCCGCACATTGAATAGCTGATTAAATATTTTAATATAACTTATACTATTCGCTTCAACGGAATAATATTTTTCTACAATTTTTTGGTTTTTAAAACCGACTTCTCTATAAAAATTTACATCAGAAATAAATTTATTAATACATTCAATCCACTCTTCCTTACTAGTTGCAAATAAATTACTATTATTCCTATTTATTTTAACATTTGCTTCCAAAGGAGTTGATAGAGTTGGCTTACCCATAGCCATATATTGTATTAATTTAAATCCACATTTACCTCTATTAAATGACGTGTCTTCTAATGGCATAATTCCTAAATCAATTTCATTTAAAAAAATTAATTCTTCTTGGGCTGACCAGTTATAAAATAAAACATTAGGAAGATCCAATTGATACTTTAAATTATCATCAAATCCCATTAATTTAAAAGTAATTTTAGGATTTAACTTATATATTATTTTTATTACCTCTTTAATACTGACAATATTTATAGACGTAGATTTAGAACCTATCCATCCTATAGTTATATCATCTTTATTTGAATTTAATTGAAAATTTGATGTATAATTAGCAAAGTTTATACTTGTTGGTAATTCAACTATATTATTAGTGAATCTTTTTAAATGCGAAGAGAGATATGGACTACCCGTAATTACCGTATTTGCATATTTAACAATTTTGTAAATTTTGTTTCCAAATAAATACTTTATTAAGCTATTAGGGTGTAAATCATAATTGTGAAATATAGCATCATCATAATCCAAAATTATTTTTACTTTGGTTTTAAACAGTAAATATTCTAAAATAGATGGGAAATAAGGCAATAGTTCATATTCAATAAAAACTATTTTATTCGTACCAAGATATTTTAATACTTGAATAATACGTCTAAAATAAGCTATGAATATTTGAAAATAATTTGTTTGCTTATTATTATATAAGTTACTTATATAATCATTATCAAATAAAGGAAAATATTTTATTTCAAATTCTTTCTCAAGATACGACTTATATTGATAGGACCTATACCTGCTACTCGGACCTTTATCAGTATATTTAGTGAAGTATATTATAGTTTTATTATTAAGCACTTTTAATTATTATTTTTTTAATTACAAGTATTAACCCTATACCAATAAACATCCAAATTGGGAAATTATTCAATTTAGGTGTGAAAAATGAAAAGAAATTAATTATGCAAATATTTGAAACTAAAAATAATGAATAAGGAGTATTAATTTTTAAGAAAAAAATGGCAATATAATTTAAGAAAAAAGAATGTACAATAACTCCAAGTATCATATAAAAAAAACCAAAATCTCTATAGAATGGCTCTAAAAAAGTTCCAACATTTGTCTTATATGGTTGTCCATAAAATTCATTAATCAATGATTTAGGTTCTTTTTCAATAACTCCAATGCTATTAAAAACCTTTAATGCTGGATTTATTGTTCTATTCAGTTCATAATCAGGTTTCTCATTACAAATAATATAATCTAAATAAAAATAGCTACTAGTTAAATAAAAGACAATATTTTGAGCATTTGGAGAAATATCCCATCCTTCATATAATTTTTCTTCAGTTGTTTTTCCTGCTAAAGTTCCAATGGAAATAAAAATAAATAAAAAACCAAGCAAAAATAAAGTTACCCTTTTTAAAAGACTTGAAAATTGAATTCTTTTTACATTTAAACAAAAAAGGATATATAAAATAATTAACAAGATCCACATAGGCCTTGTTCTATCAATGAAAAACAAATTACTAATAAACGTTAAGATTATTAAAATATACCAAATTTTAGAAATTTTTTTGTTTAAAATTTGAATCAAATTAATTCCTATAGCAATCCAACCAAAATATGTAAATTGAATTCCAATCGATTCAGAGGCAATCAAAGAATTTGCTCTTAATTCTGAAGAATTATCTGAAAATAAAATGAAAAAATAATTTATATATCCACCATAAAATGAAAAATATTCATTCAAATAGATAAAAACACCAAAAAAACTTAGCGCATACAATATAATTAAAAGTACTTTATTTATTTTAACATTACTTATTGTATAATTTACAAAGAAATGCTTGTTTAAAGCATATGTAATGAATGTGGAAATTAAAAAAAATAAAATTGATAAATTTATTATAAAATGTGTTTGTAATGAAATTTTATTATATTCAATTACATTCAAAATAAAAATAATATAAGTAAATGTTATTGTAAGAAATCCGTAAAAACTAGGAATAAAAAACAAATATTTAATATTAGATATTTTATACATAGCCCTTAACTTTATTTAAATTTAGTTTATTATTAAATAAAAAATAAAAAATAAAAACCATCATCTGAATAGGAACAATTGCAAAATAAAAAGTTAAATTAAATATTTTAAAGAAAAATAATGAGAAAATACCGAAAACACAAGAAATTAATAAATTATTAATTAGGAATTTATACTTCCCCATTTTAATTAAATTAAATGTAATTAAATTACAGAATAATACAAAAAATCCATTAAAAAAATAAAAAATAATGTTGTGAATTTTAAGATTATGAGGTTGTTCCCAAAAAAGAAGAAAAATGAGAAAAAATAAAATGAGAAAAAAAAAGTAGAACAAAAAATCTTTAAGTTTAATTTTATTTAAAAACTCACTTCCACTATTAAAAATATATCTTGGGTAATATAAAACAGACAATGCTAATGTCAAGCCCGAAACTAATTCTGGAAATCTTGATAAATAAAATATTTCTAATATTTCTGACTTATCAATGTTTAATGTAGTGATAAAAACTATTGGTAGAGATATAATTATTGTATCACTTTTGAATAAAAGATAATTAAATATTTGCTGGAATCCCATGTTCCAGTTTGGTACTAAATCAATATCTTCTGTAAAAGAAATTCTATTATAATAATAGTCTGACAACATAAATTTAAATACTAAACAAATAAAAAATATTAATACGTAGTACTCTAAATTAAATTTAAAATAATAAGAAACTAAAATGATTGTTAGAAAAAACAAAGGGTATGATAATAAATTTAATATAAATGCTTTATTAAACAAATGTCTATAATTTAATTGATTAATTACAAGATTTGAAAATTGATCTAAAATTACATTTATAAATATAAAAATACCGATAATAAAATTAAACCTATATACAGCAAATATTAAAATTGGAATTGCTAAAATTAATGTTTTTTTATAAAGAAATTTTTTAATTTTAGGTCTACAATTTTGATTGTTCAAAAAATAAGAATATGAAATTGTATCAAAACTTAATTTTGTAATTGTTAATCCTATAGAATGTACTTGAATAATAATTAATAAATCAATAACTATATTAAGATCTATAAATTTAATCGTATTTGAAGAAAACAATATTATCCCAATAGATGATATAATTCCAGATCCTAATAATTTAGAGGCGGAATTGATAAGATAAATATTTTTTTTAGCTAAGAAGTTCATTTAATAGATATCAGGAATCCAACTTGGTTTAATAAACCTACCATTTCGATTATTTAAATATCTAACAAATCTTGGTTGAATTCTAAAAATTTTTTGTTTTGATAAAAATTCATTTAAGCTTAAAGGCTTCAACATTTTATTATTAGTTTCCATAACATACCATTTTCCATTCCAGTAATATTCAAAAATATTATGTGTGTACACTTTAGTTGAAAAAAAATCAACAATACTTGTACTTTTTTGAAATGGGTTTGAAAATAAAAATATAGGTCTAATTTTAATACCATTAAGCAACATTACTTTTTGCATTATTAAAGACCGATGAAAACAGAGTCCTTTTTTTGTTTTTAATATTTTTATTATATCAATTTCATTAATACCATTTGAATTATGAGATATGTTATCTATAGTATAATTTTGCAGTAAAATAATATTATCTGTATTCTTAATATTTATTTTACTTTTATAAAATTGTTTTAACTCAATAATCTCATTTTCAGCAGGTTTAACCTGATATTTATTAAAAAGAAAAGAAAAAACTAAAAAAGTTAGAAGAAGAAAAACTAAAATTAATGTGGACTTTATAATATGTTTATAAACTCCCATCTACCTCTCTTGTTAAAATCCCTTTAACGTCGTATAAGACACTTTTATCACTTAGTAAATTATCATAATTTAAATTGTTAAACTGGTCATGACTTACTCCTAATACAATAGCATCAAATTTAGTTTTGGGTTCATTTGTAGTAATTACTAAATTATACTCATGTTTTACCTCTTCAGGATTAGCCCAAGGATCATATATGGTTAAATTAATGCCGTACTCTTTCAAAGAGGTTAGCACATCTATAATTTTAGTGTTTCGAACATCTGGACAATTCTCTTTAAAAGTTATTCCTAACATCAATAAATAAGCACCATTGACAATAATTCCTTTTTGAATCATCAACTTCACTACTTGGGAAGCTACATATTCACCCATACTGTCATTCAGTCTTCTTCCTGCTAAGATAATTTCAGGATGATACCCTAGTTCTTGCGATTTTTGAGCTAAATAATACGGATCGACTCCTATGCAATGCCCCCCCACTAAACCTGGCTTAAACGGTAAAAAATTCCACTTCGTTCCTGCAGCCTCTAAAACAGCATGGGTATCAATATTCATTAAATTGAATATTTTAGCCAACTCGTTCACAAAAGCAATATTAATATCTCTTTGAGAGTTTTCAATTACTTTAGCAGCTTCAGCCACTTTGATACTAGGTGCTAAATGTGTACCCGCTGTAATGACACTTTTGTAGATTGCATCTACTTGTTGACCTATTTCAGGTATAGAACCCGAGGTTACTTTTAATATTTTCTCAACGGTATGTTCTTTGTCTCCAGGATTGATTCGCTCTGGAGAATACCCTGCAAAAAAGTCTTCGTTAAATTGTAAACCTGAAATTTTTTCTAAAACAGGAATACATTCTTCTTCGGTAGCACCAGGATACACCGTAGATTCATATATAACAATATCGCCTTTTTTCAAGACTTTGCCTACCGTTTCACTTGCCTTATATAATGGAGTTAAATCTGGTCGATTGTTTTTATCCACAGGAGTTGGCACAGTAACTATATAATAATTACAATCTTTTATATCATTCAATTCATAAGAACAAAAAAGTCCGACACCTTCACCATTATTTTTTAATAGAACAGCTTGTAAAATTTCATCCTCTACTTCTAGGGTTCCATCATGTCCATTACGTAATTGTTCAATTCGAGTGGTGTTAATATCAAATCCTACTACCTTGTATTTTGTAGCGAATAATCGGGCAAGTGGTAAACCTACATAACCCAATCCAATAATTGCTATTTTAATCATGAAATATGCTTAATTTTATTTTAAATTATGAAAGTACCATAAAACGGCCTCTTTGATTCCGGTTTCTATAGAAAATTTAGGGTTATATCCTAAATTAATCTTTGCTTTTTCAATACTGGCTAATGAATGAGGTATATCGCCTGCTCTATTTGGCCCATAAATTACTTGGACTTCGGCAATTTTTGGATCGAGTATTGCTAAATTATCTTTCAATAATTGTACTAATTGAGTCAATGTTGTTCTGTCTCCGAAAGCTGTATTATACACCGTGTTTACTGCTTCAAGATTTTCAGTGGTCATTGCTAATTCATTCATTTGAATGACATTATCAATATAAGTAAAATCTCTGGAGTAATTTCCATCACCATTAATTATTGGGCTTTCATAGTTCATAAACTGTTTTACAAATAATGGAATAACAGCAGCATAAGCACCATGTGGATCCTGTCTACGCCCAAAAACATTGAAGTATCGCAATCCAATAGTTTCTATACCATAGGTTTTACTGAATATTTCAGCATACAATTCATTAACATATTTAGTTATGGCATAAGGTGATAAAGGCTTACCTATCACTTCTTCAACTTTTGGTAAACTTTCTGAATCTCCATAAGTGGATGAACTCGCTGCATATATAAAACGTTTTACTTTAGCATCACGAGCTGCAGTTAGCATATTCAAAAAACCACTTACATTAACTTCATTGGTAGTAATTGGATCTTTAATGGATCGAGGTACAGATCCCAATGCCGCTTGATGCAAAACATAATCAACTCCCTCAACTGCTTTTTGACAATCTTCAATATTCCTTATATCTCCTTCAATCAATGTGAAATTCGGATTATTTATAATAGAATCTAAATTATGCAAATGTCCTGTTGCAAAATTATCTAAACAGACAACTTTAAATTCTTTTTGAATAAAATAATCGCAAAGATTTGACCCTATAAAACCTGCTCCCCCTGTTATTAAAATTTTACTCATTTCACGAAATTAATTTAGTCTATTATTTCAACAACCAACTTGACGATTGAATTTTATCGCCCAACCCATCTAGTAATGTTATTCCCAATGTTTTACAAACTGGTGCTTCGGGTATGGAATTATTGTTTTGGTCGCCACCATTAGCAAATGCCAATTGGTAGTCATTATTTAATTGTTTGTGTATAAATTGTATGGTGGCACAAACGGTTCGGTCTTCGTCAATAGAAAGGAATACTTGGTCAACGCTTTTAATATTGGACACGATAAAGACGCGTTCGTCTTCTTGTTGAAATGCTTTACTGCCTTTTAATGCTCTTTGTTTATCGTTGTTGACAATTACAATTAGGTAATCGCCCAAGGCTTTGGCATTTTTGAAATATTCGATATGGCCTTTGTGGATGGGGTTGAAATATCCGGAGACTATGATGGCTTTTTTCATGTTTATATTAATTGCGGATTTGCTGATTTGCGAATTTGCGGATATGCGTTTATGAAGATTTGCGGATGTGCAGATGTGCAGATTTGCTTATTTATCAAATTTACTATACAAACTATTTAACTTGTTGGTAATTTCTTCTATTTGTTCTCTTAGTTTAAAATATTTTTCTTCGGTTAAAAAACCCAAGTCTTGTGTTAAAATAAGGAAGTTAATTACTTCAATTGCTGAACTGAAGGCCAAATTAATAAATCTTGCTTTGTCTTTCTCAGTACTTCTTGACATGCCTTCAGCTATATTTGCTGTAATACTTAGTGAAGCTCTTCTTAATTGACTTATTACTCCATATTTTTCTTCTGTTGGGAATTCAGCGGTCAACTCATAAATATTTTTCACAAATACTCTTGCTTTTTGCCAAACGTCTAGTTTTTCGAAATAAAAGGTTTTCATTTTTTTTTAATTTGGATATGCGGATGTGCGGATTTGCAGATGTGCGAATTTGCGGATTTGCAGATGTGCGGATTTGCAGATGTGCGAATTTGCGGATTTGCGGATTTGCGGATTTTCGGATTAACTAATTGGCACATTGACTAATTTTTCACCGGCCAATATCCGCCTGTTTTTTTGCTTCCTTTTCTTTCTATGTATCCCTTATCTGTTAAACTTTTTATTTGTCGTTCAATTGTTTTTAGTGGTCTAGCTTCTAATATATCCGATAATTGTTTCGCTTGTTTGCCTGGGTTTTGAATTATTGCAGTTAACATGGAATTTAATCCCTCATTTAATCCCTCATTTAATCCCTCATTTAATCCCTCATTTATACCGTGATCATTAGTGTTGTTATTAGAATTATTAAAAACTGTGACTCTAAAACCGTTTTGAAACTCTTCAAAAACAGGTTCTTGTAATCCATAACTAATAAAAGCATTTGTAATGCGTTGTATTCCTGAACCGTACTTTTCGATAATTCCTGCTTCTCTAAATATATCGGCTACTTTTCTGTTTCTGGCATAAGAGGTATAAGTCCCCGCTTGTAAATCAGCAATTGTCAATCCGTTTTCCAATTTTCCCGGATTGTAGAATTCAATTTTAGTATCGTATATTTTTATGATTGCATCTCCAGCACTTTGATAATTTCGATGTACAACCATATTGATTACAATTTCTCTTAGCGCTTCGAGCGGATACTCCCATTGTTCTTTACGTTGCGGATCGCCTGTAATAATATAATTTTTATTAATGTGTTTTTTAAGAAATGCTAAAGTTATATCCACTTCGTTAAACAAATCTGTTCTTACCACCAAACTGTCTTTGATACTTGTTTCAGAGGCAAATCGACCAATTGAAATGGTCGCATCGAATACTTCGTTCTTAGAAAATAACAAATGACAAGCGTTAGCAATTTGTTTGTCGTTTTTTACTAATTCAAATTTTTGCAGTACCTTAAGGGGTTCGTCCTGAATTTTAACTTCTCTAATTTGATTCGCTAAATCTATAAATTGAGCGACTTTATCCAGAGAAATCGAATCGATATCATAATGTGGTGACGGATAATAATCCCAACTACTACTGTAGGTCTTCAAATGCAAATCGGCTACTTCTTGAGAACTTAGCTGATGATTGGCACCATTTACTCTTTGATAATACCTTCCTTTGAATGCGACAGGTTTAATGGGGAATTCGTGTACACTAACACAAATTATTTCTTTCCCCTGAATATCTATAGGTTCTATGTCAGCAATAATACCTGGCTGTGTTTTATTTTTAATTTCGTTTATCCAGTTTTGGATGCTTTCTTTTCCAATCGAAAAATTGGGAATCGCATGCCCTAAATCATCTACACCAATATACACTTTTCCCCCTTTTGTGTTTACAAAAGCAGACACCGTTTCAATTACCGCATCATTAAAACTAGATTTAAATTCTGTATATTGGTTTTCTAGAAGCAATTTTTTGACAAACTAATTGTTACTTATGGGTGTTGGGTAATGGGGTTTCTCTTAGACAAGCTCAGAGAACGTTTTTATATTATTGAATTACGAATTTTCAAATTGACACTTTGACTAATTGTCTAATTGGCACATTGTCTAATTGCCACATTGACTTATTGACTTATTGGCACATTAAAGACTCAACTCTTGAAAAATCCGTCTTACAATCAATCCTAAAATAGTCAAAAACCCTGCTAAGATGCCACCTAAAAGGATTCCTTTTGCTTTTCCGAATTTTTCTTTTGGTAACGGTAAAATGGGTTGGTCGATGACTTGTATTAACGGCGTTTCTTTGCGTAAGGTTACTTTGGCTAATTCGGCTTGTTTTACGATTTCGGTTAAAATAGCGGTGTTGGCTTGCACGTCTACTTGTCTTCTGGCTGATGGAACGCGTTTTACATTTAGTGCAGGGTTGAGTCCAAAAGTATTATCATTGGCTACAGCTACACCGGTAATTGCACCGTTGAGTTCGCCGCGGATTGAATCGGTTTGTCGTACTAAGATGTCCATGTTTTCCTTAGCGCGTTTACTTTTTGTTTTGATGTAAAAATCGGTCACCGTTTTTGACAAAGCCAAGGCAAATTGCTGTGCAAAATATTCGTTAGTACCTTTTAATGAAATAGTTCCAATTGCTAATTTTTTATCTTTTTGCTCTACCGTTAAGGCCTCTGTGGATAAGTCTTTATATATAACTCCAAATATACTATCTTGAACTCTAGTGAATTTAGTTCTATCTGCATTAGGTAAAAATTTTATGGTTTTTAAATATGGTTTTTCTTCCCATTTTTCACGCCACTCCTTGTCTTGAATGTACATTTCTGCTAAAGAAATGGTTTTTTTATTTTGGGTTACAGGTGCCAATAGGGTTTGTTCTACCATTGCACGAGATTTAAACAATTCCATTAGGTTGCCTCCTGAAAAGGCACCTCCACTAGTGCTACCTAAATCCAATCCAAAAGAACTTGCTAATCCTAATGCATTTCCTAAACCTCCACCAGATTTTCCATCTTCTAATGCATAGGTTAATGAGGCTGTATAAATGGGTTTTTTAAAAATAGAATATCCTAAACCCAAAATTGCTCCAGCTATTGCTGCTAGTATTACTTTATTCTTTTTAGATAAAAGATATACATACCACTCTTTTGCTTTTACAAGAATTTCTTTAAGTGTGATTTCATCGTTTGTTGTTTCCATATTTTTAGGCTTATTTTTATAGATAATAGGGTGCTCTTTTACAAGAGGCTACTAATCTTATTTTATTTGTACTTATTAATATTACAATCTCCAATAATTTTTGAAGTCATTTTTATTTAGGATGCCTTTGATATCGAATAAATTTACAGGGCCCTTTGATAGTTTTTCAAACTCTAAATAAGTCATATTTTTATATTCCTGATGACCTACAGCCAATACAATTGCATCGTACTTTTTGGTTGGTTTTGATTGCAATTTAACTTTGTACTCATGCCAAACCTCGTTTGAATCACCATAAGGATCAACTACTTCTACTTCAATAGAAAAGTCTTGTAATTCCTTAATAAGGTCAATAACCTTAGAATTACGAATATCTGAGACATCTTCTTTAAAAGTTATTCCCATAATTAATACATTAGCTTTACCTGGATTTATATTTTTTTCAATTAAGGATTGAACTACTCGTTTAGCAATAAATGTAGGAATGTAATCGTTTACTCGGCGTCCTGCTGCAATAACCTGAGGGTCAATACCAATTTTTTTAGCTTTATGCATTAAGTAAAAAGGATCTACACTAATGCAATGTCCTCCCACAAGTCCAGGTTGGTATTTATGAAAGTTCCATTTGGTACCTGCGGCTTCAATTACGGCTTGGGTGTCAATTCCCATTTTATCAAAAATTATTGCCAATTCATTCATTAATGAAATATTGATATCTCGCTGGGTATTTTCAATCACTTTGGCGGCTTCAGCCACTTTAATAGTAGGTGCTTTATGTAAACCTGCTTCTATGATTGAACCGTAAATTGTTGCAATTTCATCTAATGCTTCAGGACTGTTACCAGATACAATTTTTAAAATTTTGGTTACTGTTTTAATTTTATCCCCAGGAACAATGCGTTCCGGACTGTAACCATAATTAAAATCTACACCTGCTTTTAAACCGCTGTACTTTTCTAATACAGGTATGCAATCTTCTTCTGTACATCCAGGATAAACAGTAGATTCATAAACTACCGTGTCTCCTTTTTTTAATATTTTTCCAATACTTTTTGAGGCACTAATTAAAGGATTTAAATTTGGAACTTTGTTTTTATCAATATCAGTTGGCACTCCAATTATATGAAAATTAGCAACTTTGGCTTCTTCTACATCTGAAGTGAATTTAATATTCACATCTTTAAATGCATTATTGGACAATTCATTAGAAGGATCAATTCCCAATTTCATTTGGGCAATTCGGTCTTTATTAATATCAAAACCTATGACTTTAAATTTCTTAGCAAATTCTAATGCTAATGGCAATCCTACATAGCCGAGTCCTGTTACTGAAATAATTCTTTTTGGTTCCATAGTAAGTTTGAGATACTGATTTTTGGGTAATTAGGAATTAAAAATTCAAATCCTAATAATGGCTTCGCCCTGTCAGTCCCATTAATTGGTCTAACTAATTTAATATTAAGGCTAGTTATACTAACTTATTCTTGTTCAAAAATCAACAAACCATCACCTTCAAATCGCTTTGTGACTTGAAAAATGATGGTTTTATGAATTTCATTTTCTACTTTTTCTTTCAATTGGTCTAAATACTGTTGATGGATTAATCCTCCTTCAATCACCACTTCTAATAGACCAGAATCTATTCCTTTGGCATAATCCCCAATCAAAAAAACACGCTTAACCTCTCCTATTCTTGACACCACAGCTTCAATAATATCATCCAAACCAACGTGTTTGCGTACAATTTGTTGAAGCAATGAAAAAAAAGGATGAAACTTGTTGGCTCGGTATATTACTTTCGAATCTTGTTCAACTCGAAGAATGTATCCTGCTTCAGCTAAGTTATTTAATTCTTTTCGGATTGCATTTGTGTTTTCCTGCATTTCCGTTGCCAATCCTCTCAAATAACCTTCATTGGCGGCATTGATGAAGAATTTCACTAGCAACCGCAATCTTGTTTTGGAAGTAATTAAGTTAGCTAACACAAATATTATTTTTTGAATAACAAAAGTACTCTTATTTTTATTTATTTCAAATATTTAATTAAACAATATAGAAAAAACAAATGAAAATACTGCCGATTGTATATAAGAAAAGTATTATACTAAATAATTAACTTATTATTCGATATTCAAATTGTTACTCTTTTCTAAAGTAAGTAAAATTCCTAATGACTCTAGTGATAATTGAATTTTAGAATTTGTAGTACTTTTTATTAATCCTTCTTGTCCTTTAAATGGACCATAGGGAATTTTTAGTTTGTCACCACGATTAAGTGGAGATTGTTCTATTGAAGTGTAATCTTGCGAAAGATATTTCTTTAATATATCAATTTCTAATTCTCTAATTATGGCAGGTTGACCTAACCAAAAAACAAAACGTACTACTCCTGGAACTTGAAAAACATTATTTCTATTCGCTGTTTCAATTTTTACAAATACATAAGATGGCAATACCGGGACAGTAACTTTTTTCTTTCTATCACTCCATTGTTTAACAGAGGTTACCATTGGACAATAAGCCTCAATCCCTAATGAATTTAGATTATCTGCAACCTTTTTTTCGTTGCGTGGTTTTGTATAAACTGCATACCAATTCATAATGCAAATATACTGTTTTCAATAAAATTGAACTTGTGTTACCTAACAAAGTTTTTATTATATTTGCTGCATAAAATCAATATATTTCAACACATGAAGCGTATTTTATTTGTTTGTTTATTCGGCTTATTTACGACTTTTTCTATTGGACAAGAATTTTTAAAAGGAAAAGATTTAAGCCAGTTAAAAGCCGCTCAATTTTCGGAAGCTGAAATCGCACAAATTGGAAAAGAACTCAAAGCCAATCAAATGACTTTGGAACAAGTTGAGCCCCTTGCGCTAGCCAAAGGAATGAACGCTTTAGAATTTGCACAATTAAAAGTAAGGTTGGAAACAACTAGTGCACAACAAAAACTACAAAAAGAAAAAAAAGAAAACGGTCTTAAAACACAATTAATTGATACAGTACAATTAAATAAGAAAAAAATTGATGTTTATGGTTCTGAATTGTTTACAACAAAAAGTTTATCGTTTGAACCCAATCAAAACATGCCAACACCACCCAATTATATTCTTGGACCAGGTGATCAACTGGAAATAAATATATATGGTGTACAACAATTATCCTTTTCAGGATCGTTATCAAAAAACGGAACCATTAACATTCCAAATGTAGGAGAAGTTTTTGTGAGTGGCTTAACCTTTGATGCAGCAAAAAGTAAAATTCAAAAACAAGTAAGCCGAATTTACTCCACCGTTATTTCTG
>JBILNU010000116.1:0-5110 GCA_044374815.1 Flavobacterium sp. | reverse complement strand
TGCTACCTCAACTATTCCGTTTATTAATTCGGCAGAACGAACCACTCCCATTTCCACAATAGACAAAACCGGAATTTCTGGATCGGAGACCGTTTCCAGAATTTCAAATAGTTTTTGATCAATTTGAGGAAGTGTTGTCATAACGATTTATTTGTTACCAAGTCATGTTTGGATACGTGCGTTGCATGTACTGCAATTCGGATAAAATGTATCCCATATGCTCGCTATGAATTCCTTGTTTACCTCCTTTTTGAAAATATTCAACCACTGGAGTTTGCAAAGAAGCTTCATCCAAAACACTGCTTACTTTTTTGTAATAATTTGATTTTAATAATGAGGTATCCACACCAATTCCTTCAGCAACCATTGTTTTATCGGCATCGGTTTGGTGAAATAACTCATCGGTGAAAATCCATAAATCGTTAATCGCTGTTTGGATTCTGTTGTGGCTTTCTTCGGTTCCATCACCTAATCTTTTTATCCAATCGGAAGAAAATCTAGTGTGATATAAAACCTCTTTGATACTTTTCTTAGCAATTGCAGAAAGCATTTCGTCTTTGCTGTTTTGCAATTCTTCCAATAAGGCTAAATGAAAAACATCAAACAAAAATTGTCTGGCTATAGAATACCCAAAATCGGTGTTGGGCTGCTCTACTAAAAGTACGTTTTTATATTCTCTTTCCAATCGCAAGAACGCAATGGTATCTTCGGTTGCTTCACAGCCCTGCATTTTTGCAACATATTGGTAGTAACTTCTCGTTTGGCCTAATAAATCAAGTGAAATATTGGTCATAGCGATATCGGTTTCAAGACTTGGTCCGTGGCCGCAAAGTTCCCCCAGGCGTTGTCCTAAAATAAGAGCATTGTCTGCAATACCAAGGATATATTGAATTAAGTTGTTCATTTGTTTTGAGTTTTGAGTTTTGAATTATAAGCTTTAGGCAGAATAAGTAACTCCTAATTTATAACTCACAACCCTTAATTGTTTTACATGTGTTTTAACTCTTCTGGCAATTCGTAGAAGGTTGGGTGACGGTAGGCTTTATCCATTGCTGGCTCAAAAGTTTCCCCATTATTTTCTGGATTGGAAGCGGTAATTTGAGCCGATGGCACTACCCAAATACTCACACCTTCCATACGACGCGTGTATACATCGCGTGCATTTTCTAGCGCCATAGTGGCATCACTAGCATGCAAACTTCCGCAGTGGCGGTGCTCTAATCCGTTTTTACTTCTAATAAATACTTCCCAAAGTGGCCAATTCTTCATAATTATGAATTTTAAATTAGGAATTCTGAAATCGAAAATTTTGCTTGAAAAAATTCTAATTCAAAATTCGTAACTGATTATATTGCTTGTTTTTCTAATTTACTTTCTTGTTTTTCGGCGTAAGCCATAGCAGCGTCTCTTACCCATTGTCCTTCATTGCACGCTTTCACTCTTGCATCAATACGTTGCTTGTTGCATGGACCGTGCCCTTTTACCACTTGCCAGAATTCATCCCAATCCAAATCTCCAAAATCGTAGTGTTTTCTTTCTTCGTTCCATTTTAAATTTGGATCCGGAATAGTTAACCCTAAAATATTAGCCTGCGGAACTGTTTGATCAACAAAGGCTTGACGTAATTCGTCGTTGGTTTTTCTTTTTAATTTCCATTTTACTGATTGCTCAGTATTTGGAGATTCGGCATCGCGCGGACCAAACATCATTAAAGATGGCCACCACCAGCGGTTAAGCGAATCTTGTGCCATTGCTTTTTGCTCTGGAGTTCCGTTACAAAGAGTCAATAGAATTTCATATCCTTGGCGTTGGTGAAAACTTTCTTCTTTACAAATACGCACCATTGCACGAGAATAAGGTCCGTAGGAAGTTCCCATCAAGGCAACTTGATTCATGATGGCTGCACCATCTACCAACCAACCCACAGTTCCCATATCGGCCCAAGTCACTGCCGGATAATTAAAAATACTTGAATATTTTGCTTCACCTGAATGCAATTGCTCAAACAACTCATCTCGAGTTATGCCCAAAGTTTCTGCAGCGCTATACAAATACAATCCGTGACCTCCTTCGTCTTGAATTTTAGCCAATAAAGCTACTTTTCTTCTCAAAGAAGGAGCGCGGGTAATCCAATTTCCTTCTGGCAACATTCCAACAATTTCGGAGTGTGCGTGTTGTGAAATTTGACGAATGTGTGTCTTGCGATACTTTTCGGGCATCCAATCTTTTGGTTCAATTTTTTCATCGTTATCAATACGAGCCTGAAACAATAATTCTAAATTTTTTACTTCTTGATCTGACATAATTCTTTATAATTTATTTGATTCTTATTGGATGTATATATTCTATTATTTAAATTCCAAAATCGACTACAACCTTCTTAGATGTTGGAACGGCCTGACAACTCAAAATGTAATTTTTGGCCAATTCGTCTTCTTCTAATGAGTAATTCAATTTCATTTCTGCTGTTCCTTCTACCACTTGACATCGACAAGTACTGCATACGCCTCCTTTACAGGCGTAAGGTAAATCGGCTCCCGCTGCTATGGCTCCGTCAAGAATATTATCAAAGTCATCGCCCATAACAAAGTGGAATTCTTTTCCACCATCAATGATCGTAACTTCGGTTCCTTCAACTTTTTTCTCCACAATTTTAGTAATTCGAAGTTTGTCTTCTGCAGTTAATCCTGTGGTAAATAATTCATAATGTATTTTTTCTTTTGCTAGTCCAGCGGCAGTTAATTCATCACGAATTAAGAAAATCATTTCTTCGGGACCACAAATGAAACAATTATCGGTTTCAGTAATGTCAATGATTTTATCGGTTAACACCTGAATTTTTTCTTTTGTAAAACGGCCATTAAATAACTCAGCCGAACGGTGTTCTTTGGTTAAAAAATAAAATATTTCAAAACGGTCAAAATAGATATTTTTTAACTGCTCTAACTCTTCTTTAAAAATGATTGATTTTACAGTGCTGTTTAGATAAAATAATTTGAATGTGCTTTTTGGCTCTTTGGCCAAATGGGTTTTTATGATAGACAGCATTGGTGTGATTCCGCTACCCGCTGCAAACGCAATGTATTTTTTTGAGGCTTCTGGATTTAATTCAGTACAGAAAGTTCCGTGTGGCGGCATCACATCAAGTGTATCTCCGGCAGCAAGTTGGTTATTTGCAAAAGTTGAAAACAAACCTCCGTTAATTTGTTTCACTGCAACCTGCCATTTATGATCTATCGGGCTCGAACACAACGAATACGAACGACGCACCTCCTTGCCTTCAAGCTCGGTTCTTAATGTTAAATATTGCCCTTGCTTGTATTGAAATTCCGATTGCAATGCCTCAGGAACATCAAAAGTAATTACCGAGCAATCCTTGGTTTCTTTGTAAATATCAGCAATTGATAATGTATGAAATTTTGCCATAAAATTCGTATTAATCCAAACTAACAACCGTTAGTTTACAATGCAAATTTACTAAATTTTTAATACAATACGAAAACGTTGTACTTTTTAGCAATTGTTTATTAGGCAATTCCGTTGATAAGCACCTTAATCATGTTATCGGAAAGTGATTTTGAACTCAAGCTATTGGTCTTGTTATACCAGATATACAGCGTTCTCAAAGTGGAAAGAATGGAGAAAATAATGACATCGAGGTTGTAATTTTTTAGCTCCCCATTTGCAATTCCTTGTTTTACAATTGCTTTAAAATTATTTTCATAATCTTTTCTCATTTTAAGAAAATGGGAAAGTTTATCATCGGTTAGGTGCATCCAATCGTTGTTTAAGCAAGCCAATGCATCCGGATTTCTGAGTGTAATATCAATATGCAATTGGATAATTCGCTCTAATTTGGCTATTGTAGAAGCATCCGAATTTAATACCTCATCCATAATATGGGTGAATTCTTCGGCAATTTCGATGACAATCAAAACCAAAATTTCTTGCTTCGATTGGATGTGATTGTAAAGACTTGCCGCCTTGATATCCATAGCCTGAGCAATATCCCGCATGGTCACAGCGCTGTATCCTTTTTCTTTAAAAAGTTTCGCCGCAATGGCAATAATTTCCGATTTTCTGTCTGTAATCTTCATACGATTTCAAATATAAATAATATTTCGACT
Source organism: Flavobacterium sp. (assembly GCA_044374815.1). Lineage (GTDB taxonomy): Bacteria > Bacteroidota > Bacteroidia > Flavobacteriales > Flavobacteriaceae > Flavobacterium. The sequence goes on along the minus strand of JBILNU010000116.1, from coordinate 983 downwards.
TGCGTAACCTTTGTTACAAAATTGACGAAAGAAATACTTTTAATTTGCAGTATAATTTAATTAAAATTAAAAATGGGATTATTAAGCATGTTAGGGCTAGGCGGAAAATCGGAAAGTGTAGCCGAATTTATAGAAAAAGGTGCAGTTATTGTTGATGTTCGAACTCCAGGCGAATTTCAAGGCGGACATATAAAAGGCGCCAAAAACATTCCGTTGAATGTATTATCCGACAAAATTTCGGAAATAAAAAAATGGAACAAACCCGTAATTGCTTGTTGTGCCAGTGGCATGCGAAGCGCTCAAGGAACTTCTATTTTAAAATCAAACGGAATTGACGCTATGAATGGTGGCGGCTGGAGCAGTTTGCAAAGCAAATTATAAACTAGAATTTCATAAAAGGAAATTGCGCTTCTAATTGCGCACTTTTCTCCTTTAGTTTTTGAAGAAATTTAGTGTGGCTTGTTGATTCGGGATGAAACGGTCGATGGGCCATTCCTTTTTGGATGCTTTCCACTTCTTGCATGATTTGTTGCGTTTCTTGGGAAATACTGCTTTCGCAAAAGCGTTCCCAGATATAATCGATAGCAACTGCATTGGGATGCAATAAATCTTGAGCATAAAATCGGTAATCGCGCAGCTCGTCCATCACAATTTCATAAGAAGGAAAGTAGCTTGCTGATGGAATATTAGCAATAGAAGTGTGTAATGTCGAAATCAAATTGGCTTTACTTCGTTGGTTTTCTACAAAGCCGTCTTTAATGTGACGCACCGGCGAAACTGTAAAAACCACTTGGCAAATTGGATTAAATTTTTGAATTAAATCAATCGAATTCTGAATGGCAGTTTCAATCTCGTTAATCGATAAAAGGCGTTTTTCAAATTGATCTTGCGCTACTTTATGGCAATTGGCAACCACAACTCTGGTTGGTTTTAATTGGTAAACCCATGAAGTTCCATAAGTAATATATAGATGCGTTGCAGCG